>MESS01000109.1:1589-10128 GCA_001771055.1 Caldithrix sp. RBG_13_44_9 | reverse complement strand
GGGGGTTTTATGGGAATTGGATTTGCGATACAATCAAACCTGGCTCAAAAAGTGATGAATGATATTCTGCAAAAGGGTAAAGTAGTCCGAGGCTGGTTGGGAGTTATTATTCAGGATGTGAACCCCGAAATTGCCAGTGCTCTTGATCTCAAGACACCCACCGGGGCTCTCATCTCCAGTGTCCAGGAGGACAGTCCTGCAGAGAAAGCCGGTTTAAAATCAGAGGATGTAATAATTAAATTCAATGGTAAGGTCATAAAAAATTCCCGTGATTTAAGCAATCTGGTAGCAGCAGCTGAACCCAATAAGGAAATTACATTGATCGTGCTGCGGGAAGGGAAAGAAAAAGAAATTAAAGTGAGACTCGCAGAGCGTCCGGAAGATCAACAACCACTCACCCAGGTCCAACCTAAAGCTGTGGAAAAGGTGGGAATCGAGGTAGCTGAAATTACCACTGAACTCATTCAAAAATTTGAATTAAAGGTGAAAAAAGAGGGGGTGGTTATTACAGCTATAGAGCAGAATAGTATCGCTGCCCAGTCCGGTTTACAACCGGGGGATGTCATCCTAAAAATTAATCGTAAAGAGGTGCGGAATGTGTCTGAGTACAATGCTTTGATTAATGACATTAAAGCAGGAGATACCCTGCTTTTCTATATCCAGAGAAGTGACTCAAAATTATTTATCGCCTTCACCCTTCCCAAAGACTAATTTTTAGTCGGGCTCTCTCTGGAGGGAGAGCCCGATTATTTCTTCTTTTTGATGACCTCCTCTCATACGATTTTAGTAGATTTGTACCTGTTAAAAAATTGTAATAATAAAATTTATTCTAGCGCTCTTTATTATTTAAATTTTAATCCATTGATATATTGAGCATAAAGCTAAATTTGATGCGAAAGGACTACAATGGCCAAGAAGAGAATTGGAATTCTGACAGGCGGTGGAGATTGTCCCGGACTGAATGCGGTGATTCGAGGAGTGACTAAAACTGCCATCCATAAATATGGATTGGAAGTGATTGGATTTTATGATGGTTTCCTGGGACTCATTGAAAATCGTTTTATCATTTTGAATAATGAAAATGTTTCTGGGATACTCACTCACGGTGGAACTATTCTGGGGACCAGCAACAAAGCTAATCCTTTTGAACATATCGTTGTTGAAAATGGAGAAACCGTCACTAAAGATGTTTCTAATGAGACCATGGAACTTTATAAGGATCTGGGTCTTGATGCATTGATAGCAGTGGGTGGTGATGGTACCATGACCATCAGCGGGATGCTGTCACAGAAGGGTGCCAATGTGGTCGGTGTCCCTAAAACCATCGATAAGGATCTGATGGAAACTGATACCACCTTTGGATTTGATACTGCCCGGTCTATAGCGACCGAAGCGATCGATCGTTTACATACTACCGCCCAATCACACCACCGGGTAATGCTGGTGGAGGTGATGGGAAGAAATGCCGGATGGTTAGCCCTGGAATCTGGTATAGCAGGAGGTGGTGACATTATACTTCTGCCGGAAATCCCTTATGATATCGAGGAAATAATTCGGGTGGTAAGACAACGTAGTCGATTTGGTAAAAGATTTAGTATTATTGTGGTGGCTGAAGGTGCAAGGCCTGAGGGAGGGGATCAGGTTATTAAAAAGATGGTAAAGGATAGTCCAGAAAAAGTACGTTTAGGGGGAATCGGTTACCATCTTGCCAATCAGATTGAAAATGACACTCAAATTGAGTGCCGGGTAGCTATTCTGGGACATCTTCAACGTGGCGGAACACCCACGGCACTTGACCGAATTCTGGCGACTCAATTTGCAGTAAAAGCGATGGAATTGGTGGTTAATAATCAATTTAATCAGATGGTAGCGCTGAAGGGAAATGATATCACGGCGGTGCCTTTTGATAAAGTCATGGGTCGACAAAAGCTGGTGCCAAAAGATTCCGATTTGATTGAAGTAGCTCTTGCAGTGGGCACAAACCTTGGGCAAAAACTGGATTGATCATTTTTTGCTATACTAACGACAGATTGTCCACATCTATGGAGTTCGTTTCATGACTAGCAGGGTGATGTCATCATACTGAGCTGCTCCATGGGCGTGCTGATTTATAGAATCTACTAAAAGTTCGCAAATATCTTTGGTGCTCTGATCTTTATGGTCGATGATAAATTGCTGTAATCGCTCCTCTCCATATTCTTCCTCATGAATGTTGATTGCCTCAGTCACTCCGTCGGTGTAACAAACCAACAGGGATTGCCCCTCTATTTGGACCTTGCCAGTCTTGTAGGGATAATCGGGGATCATTCCTAATATTATCCCGCCTTCCTGGAGAAGGCTCACTTTTCCCCAGCGATCAAAAAGAAAGGGTGGATTATGCCCGGCATTCACATAATTGAATTCGTGAGCCTCAGTATCCAGAATTCCGATGAAAAAAGTGATATATCGGTCAACATCAGTATTTTGATAAATCAGGTTGTTCAATTTACCTACTACTTCATCCAAATGTTGATTCTCGGTGATAATAGTTCTAAGTCCAGCCTGCAGATTAGCCATTAATAATGCTGCCGGTATACTTTTTCCGGAAACATCTCCAATCGCCAGCGCAAACTGTTTATCATTTATTGGAATAATATCGAAATAATCACCCCCTACTTCTTTGCTTGGGCTGTTCAAACCCCAGATATTATAACCCGCAATCTGAATGATCTCCCGAGGTAAGAGTTTTTTCTGGATGATTTTTGCAACCTGCAGTTCCTGTTCCATCCTTTCTTTTTCCAGCGTTTCTTTAAATAACCTGGAATTTTCCAAAGAAATGATGGCCTGATTAACTATGGTGGACAAAAATTCAAGTTCCGTTTCAGAGTAAGGATTTTTATTCAGCTTTTCACCTAACAAGATGATACCCAAAGACCGGTTTTGATGTCGCATAGGGATAATTACTTTTGCACCCAATTCGAGAAGTCGGTTCTTCAGTGATGGATTGACACATTCTCCTACCAATTGGGCTTTTTCGGTGACAGGAAAGTCAGGATTGTCGGAAATTATCATTTCCAATGAATTGGTCACAAATCCCTTACACTCAATCTTGGGCAATTTTTTATCATTAAAAAGAATGATCGCGTAATGATAAATCATCATCTGACCCATTAAGGCATAGGTCAGCAATTTGATAATTTTTTCTGACTCCAGAGTGGCTGAAAGGCCCTGGGCGATATCAAAGAGGGTTTTAAGCTGCTGGATACGTTCATCCAATTGTTTATTAATGCGATTTATTTCGTCCACCTTCAAAGCATTCTCGATTGCGGAAGCTGATAAATTGGCTAGGGAGAGCAGGAAATCAGTCTCATCTTCCGAGAACGGCATTTTATTCAGTTTATTTCCAAAAAAAGTTACCCCGATTATATTTCCCTGTGAAATTATCGGAATGATAAAAGGCAATTGCCATTCCAGACAGAATTTGGACACTTTCAGGTATTTTTTGTCAATTTTTGTTATCATCAAGGGTGAATTGGGAAGGTCATTCTCCTGGAAACCGATCTTTTGAATTCCGTTACTTAATCCTTTGCTCAAACGGGGTAAAAAAGTTTCCTGATCTTTTAAGTAGATTGCCCCTTTGGCAATTAATAATCTACCCATGGGAATAAGCAGAATATTATTCAGAACACTTTTAATATCCAGCGAAGAATTCAGTGTCTGGGTTATTTCAAATAGGGAGGAAAGTTCAATTAGACGTCGATTGATGGCTTTTACGTTTTCGGTTTGATATTTATCGGAGAGATAGTCTAAAAAACCTGACATATAGAATTCTCAAGAATTAAGATGAATTCCGGACTTTCAATTATTTAAAAACTGATAATTAGTGTGGTTCGATGTTGCCAGGATGGTTGTCTATTAACCAACATTCTGATTACGATATTTAATCATTCGAACCTTATTACGAATCCCGGGTCTGATCTCATATTCAACTTCATCCATCAAGGTTTTGATTAAATATAAGCCTAATCCTCCACGTTTCATTTTTTTCAGATAGAGATCCATGGCCGGGGTTTTAATCTTTTTTGGATCGAATCCTTTCCCGCTGTCGATAACGTCAATTTGCAGGCGGTCCGGGTAAGTAGTAACCTGAATAGAAATAAACTTTTGATTCCCGTTGGTTGGTTTATAAGCATGTTTAATTACATTGGTACTGGCTTCATCCACTGCCAATTCAATCCGGTGGATATTCTCTTCGGAAAAACCCATATTCTGGGCAATATGTGCCACAAAATCCCGGATTATCTCCAGATTTACGGTTTCAATTGGTAGTTTTATTTGGAATTTTTTATTTTTTCTTTTCATGTTTTAATCCAGCAAACCGCCGGTTTAAAATTATACTTTTACATTGAATTTTTTGATGGCTGAATCTTCCGAATCGAAGAATTCATACAGGCTTGGAAATCCAAGTAAATCGAATACTTTAAATACTTTGGGAGCTGCACAACAGATCTTCAAGTCTCCACCGTTGCCTCTGATATCTTCTATCACTCCCATAAAAACACCTAAACCTGCTGAACTGATATATTGTAATCCATCTAAATTAACCACGATATTATAATTTTTTTCCCGGATTAATTTCTGCAATTCTGATTCGAAATCAGGAGCCGTGTGGGCATCCAAAAAACCCTGAATATTAAGAATCTTTACACTTTCCCTGTCCTTTAAAAATACTTCGAATCTCTCCATTCATTTCTCCTTATACAATCAATTTATACCTACGCACGCTGTGAGATAAAAGTTATCCAATTTATTTTTACTAAGAATAAATTAAGGTCCTTACTGTAAAAAGTAATCACCGATTGGCGAATTTAATATGATTTTAGTGTACAAAATAATTATTTCCAAATTTGTCTGTATCATTCGGCTAATTTCCTGCTTTTATGGTTTGGATGTAAAATTCTCGTTACAATTTTTTAAAATCACGAATGTCAAATCATCATGTAATGGAGTTTCAGCACAAAATTCGACTACCGTTTTTACCAGCTTCTCTTTTATTTCGAATGCAGAATTTCTTTTACAATCTTTAAATAATAAAAGGAGTCGTTCCTCTCCAAATTCCAGCCCTTCCCCATTGCGAGCCTCAGTTAATCCATCTGTATAAAAAATTACCGTTCCATTTTCCTTCAGACTGACAGTGTACTCTTCTAGTATTTCATTAAATTTCGATCCCGGATCAAGACCAATGCCTATTCCTTTGGTGATGATGTTACTGGGTTCATGACTATTTCCACTGCAATAGAGGACCGGAGTATGCCCGGCTCGAGTAAATACAACTGTTTCTTCCTGGGAGTTCAATTTTGCAATTATGGCACTTACAAAAGATCGTCTTTCAATATTGGGATAGATGATTCGATTGATATCACAGGCCAGTGTATAGGGATTTTTATGATTTTTGGCCAGAGTCTGTATAATTCCTTTAAATTCAGCCATATACAATGCGGCTGAAGTTCCTTTACCCGAAACGTCTCCCACAATAATCCCCGGGTTTCCATCCGAGAAATAGAAAAAGTCATAATAATCACCACCTAGCTCATAGGCACTGAGGCAGAAAGCATCAATGTCAAAATTTTCCACTTTTGGAAGCGATTGCGGTAGCAATTTCAATTGGACATCTCGAGCAATTTTTAATTCCTGTTCCAATCGCTCTCTCTCAATGGATTGTTTCAGTAACCGGGCATTCTCAATAGCTGCTGCAGCTTGATTAGAAACTCCCTGTAACAATGAAACGTCATCGATATCAAATGTGTATTCTTTTGCCTTGGTTGCATAGATAATACCCATCAATTGACCACGGTTACTAAAAAGAGGAGCACCTAATATTGTTCGAACCTCCTTTTTCCATTGCAGGAGATTCTTGAACTGACGATGATGGGGGATATCATTGATTAAGATGGAATCTTTATTTTTAATTATCAATTCATTTAAGCCATCATTAGTCAAAAATGGATTATTTTTTATTTCTTCAAGGGTGAGATTTATCTGTGAAACTACTGTGAACCGGTGTTCTTTCTCCTCATATAATTCCAGCCAGGTAGAGTGACTTTCCAGAACCTGGGATGTCAATCTGGTTATAAGAGGTAACAGTTTATTTATGTTGGTTTCACTATTAAGAAGTCGACCTAAATCATATAGTGAATTGAGTTCTTTAATCTTCCGATCAAAGGCCCGGGCAGTGGGTAACTGCAGAAAAAGCTTAGAGATTGCTAAACCGCCATATATTAATAAAAAGATCCACATGTTAAAAGTGAGAGCAGCAATAGTTAAACTGTAGGAAGGCAGGCTTTGCCGGTACACAATATCAAATAATGCGACAATCGCAATAAAGGTTGGTATTCCAGAAAAGAAATAAATAATCTTTTTTTTGCGTGAGAGATAAGTGATCCATTCATTCCTGAAAGAGAGCATGATTACTAATATCAGGGCAACGCTGAAGGAGATATCGTTTGCCAGGCTTTGATTACTAAATCTCAACCAACCCACTGGCTGTCTTGAAAAATATACTGAGAATGCATTGATAGTTATTACTAACAGATAAGCATGAAAGATCAGAGAAGTATTTCTTTTTCGCTTGTAAAAAATGAGTTGTTTTAAAAGAAACAGGGCCGGGACCAGGGTAAAAGAGGCAGTAAAGGCCATGACGGTAGAAACGAAAACTGCACTTAATGAATTATATTTAGCCGGAAAACTGCTGGAATATTCAGGATTTAACAATAACTTTAAGATGATGGAAATAAAAAAGTTTATCGCAATGAGGTAGGTAATGCGGCGTAGATTTTGGGATATGGTAAGTTCATCCAGGTTCAGGCGGGATTTGATAAACTGATAACATAAAAAGATCAGACTGAAAATAACAATTTCTCTTAAATAAGAAATTAGGGTCACCGAGATATTGCTATAAAAAGAAAGAATATCTATGATCAAAATTGATAATATTGCCAACGGAATAAGAATAACTAGAATCTTAAAAATTTTTTTGAGCATTATTGAACAGTTATTTTTATCGGATCGTAAATTTGATTATTGGTTGATATGATTTGCCCCAGACTGTCATACAACACCAGATTATTCTCGTACCTTTGTAAAACGATCATAGAATTATCATTCTGATTTATGGCAATATCATCGATATATCCCGTCAAAACTGGTAGTTCTAAGAGACGATTTCCCTCCATAGAAAGTTTCACCAGACGGGCAGAATTTGAGGTGATCACTTCGCCAAGGTAAAGGTAATTTTTATTAACTGGTTTATCAAACAAAATATAATTACCTGTTAAATTTAATTGTATCGATTGCTGGTTCGATTTATCATAAGTGATAATTTTAGACTGGTTTGATACCGAATTTGAAATCAGGATATACAAAAGGGAATTCTCCAGCATAATATCTCTTCCAGTGAAACCACTCTCAAAGTTGATCATTGCCAGTGAATCCCCATCGGCATTAAATATACTCGCTGAATTATCGTTAATAACGATAATTTCTGAGTTGTTGGTAACCACCATCTTAAAATAATTGTCATAGTCAAGGGCGATTGAATCTTGAACTGCCTGATTTTCCAAGAGGAAAATTGACTGCCGACGGGAATCCAAAACGATGACTCTGTCTGAATTCGAATCAAGCTTTATGTCCATCGGTTGCAGAAAATTATTCTGAAGAAAAAAATCTTCATATCCCAGGGAAATATTCAGTTTACTTATATAACGGTATTGCGCATGAGCCAACCAAATTTTATCATTGCCTATGTCCAGATCCCAACTTATTGGAGGATAGTTGGTATTATAAACCTTTAAAGAATGAAGCAGGTCATAGGAAAGCTGCCGAATTGAATATCCATATCGGGTGAGAAGCCACACCTTTCCCGGACCAGGAAAAAACCTTACCGGTTGAGAGGGACGGCTCTCGTTCTGATAACCCAGGATTGATATGCGATATTGATACCAGTGGTAATAATCCAACAATGAATCTGAATATGACCTTGTTTGTGGAGAAAGCTCGGCAAGTAGGTAGAAATTATCATCATCCCTGGCCCGATACAATCTGAATCCTTTGAAATCAGTTATATTTTGGATAGTCCAACTAAGTTTGACTGATCGGTCATTTGGTGCGATAGACAATTGGATGGGTGAATTAATTTTCCCGTCTGGATCGAATGGATTCAGCCGATTTCGTTCGGTGCAATAAAAAAAGTTTATACAAATCAAACAGGCAGTTGTTAAATAAAATTTCATTAGATATCTACAAAGTTAATTGCCGCGTTTACTTTTGGGTAATTATTTTCCGGATTTGCAAGAATACTTCATCAATTGGTAATAGTCCGTCTATTCTGTAAAATTTTTTTTTCTTTCGGTAAAATTCAATTAAAGGTTCTGTCTGCTCCCGATACACTTTCAACCGCTTTCGAATGGTATGTTCTTCATCGTCCGAACGTTGAATGATTATACCACCGCACTTCAGGCATTTGCCGTCTGCCGGCGGGGAATTTAATCTCAGATTATAATCA
>MESS01000109.1:0-1582 GCA_001771055.1 Caldithrix sp. RBG_13_44_9 | reverse complement strand
AATTCGAGCAAACGCGTCGGCTGGTTAATCGGCTGATAATCTCCAGTTCGTCCACATAGATTTCAATTACTTTAATCCCGGGAATTGCCATTTGGCTCAGAATCTTATCGAGTCCCTGAGCCTGGAGGATGGTTCTGGGGAATCCATCTAAAATGAATCCCTTTTGACAATCGTTTTGTGAAAGTCTTTTTTGGATAATATCAAGAATAATATCATCGGGGACTAACTGACCACTTTCCAGGATTGCCTTAACTTTTTTACCCAATTCACTATTCTCATGTACCGCGCTTCTCAAGATATCTCCAGTGGATATTTGCGGGATCGAAAATTCTTTACCTATCTGTTTTGCCTGGGTTCCTTTCCCTACACCCGGTGCACCTAATAAAATCAATTGCATACCTGTCCTCTAATTTTAATCTAAAATTAATGAAAATCAGACATTCTTTGTACAATAAAATATATAATCTGGTTGATAATTGAATTCTCATTTTTTAAAACCGAAACTTAAATTTTCGTGGGCAATTTGAAATACGTCTAAATACATAATTTACAAGAGGATATATCTTATCAGGCCGACGCCAACAAAAAAATAAAATTGTTTATTATTATGTGTTTTAGGACTATATTCTGACAATTAAAAAATCAGGTAAATTCGAACTAAATTACGAGTGTAAGATGAATAGGGAAATTAGGGTGAATGCAAGGGACTGCGGGAAGTCAGTCATTACATTTGCCAAATGCAGAATATCTACTTACGGTTAGTTTTTTTTATTCTTTTGAGCATTAGTCTGCCAAAAGCCCAGACCAATGCTCTCAATATCCGTTGGGACATCAATCCCGAACCGGATATGTATCAGTATCATCTCTACCGTTCAGTTAACAACCTAACCAACTTTCAATTTTTAAATTTTATAACTCATCCCGATTCCAACTATAATGACCAACTTAACATCGAACCTGGAAATTTGTACTCCTACGCTCTGGTAGCAGTGGATTCTGCCGGTAATCAATCAGATTTTTCTGATACCGTAGCAGTTGGCCTCCCCGTGATTAATTGGACTGTTATAACTCTTTCCAATGCCGAAACAACTCAAGTCAACTTGAGTGATATTTTAATGGATCCTGATCATCATTTTTCTGAAATTACCTTCGAAATTCTGAATTCCACTCATATTGGATCTTTTCAAGTTCCTCAATCTATATATTTATTTTCTGAACCAGCTGGCTACTTTGGATCTGCCAATATTAGTTTTAAAGCCACCGATCCGGATGGATTTTGGGATTATAAGTCTGTCTCTATAACCATTATTAACGATTTGCCGATTTCAATTGATAATGGCAACAATCCCATTCCCCTAACTACAACTTTATATCAAAATTTTCCAAATCCATTTAATCCATCAACTCAGCTTCGTTTTGGTATGACCCACTCGGGACATGTGTCAATAGTACTCACAAATATCTTGGGCGAAGAGGTAAGAACTATTTATCAAGGATGGAAAGAGGCCGGTTATCATCAGGTTGAAATGGATGGCAGCAATTTAGCTGGTGGAATTTATTTTGTGAATATGCGGATGGATGA
>MESS01000108.1:3839-5963 GCA_001771055.1 Caldithrix sp. RBG_13_44_9 | reverse complement strand
TATTTTTATACGCAGCATGGCCAGCCCCAACCCAATCGCCAGAGCATCAATACTGGTTGCTACTGATAGTAAAATAAGGGTGATTCCCTGACTGGGATCTGTGCTAAATAATCTGAGATGTTGGTCCAAACCAGATCGAATCATCCTGAATCCCACTAAGAACAACAAGAAAAAAGCTATCCAGTGATCAACTGCCGCAATCAAAGGTTGAATCTTTGTTCCCAAAAACCAACCGATGATAGGCATAAAAAACTGGAACAATCCAAAATGAAGAGAGAGGCGGACTGCAGCCTGGTGGGTTGTTACCCGTCCGGAGGTACCGGCAGCAATGGAAACTGCGAAAGCATCCATTGCCAATCCTAGGGCAATCATTAAAATCTGGACAAATCCCATCTCAATCAAATAAATAGCTAATGAGTATCACTAAAATGAATTAAAAACAAGGCTTAATCTAAAATGGTTTGGTCATAAAAACGAATCATAAAGAAAAAATTTATAGGAGGGAGAAAATCAAAGAACAATTATCCAAAACACTTTTCAGTTATCTTTCAGATTCAATAGCCGCAATCCGTTGAAAATGACGATAAGGCTGGCTCCCATATCAGCGAATACTGCCATCCACAAAGTGGCAAAACCGGGAATTGCTAACACAAAAAAAATGAACTTCAATAATAAGGATATAAAAATATTTTGTTTGACGATCCTGACTGTTCTCCTGCTTAATTGTTTAAGATAAGCGATTTTATTCAAATCATCTTTCATTAAGGCGATATCAGCCGTTTCGATGGCGGTATCGCTACCGGAGGCACCCATGGAAATTCCGATATTGGCTGTTGCCAGAGCTGGGGCATCATTGATGCCGTCTCCCACCATTCCCACCAATTTCCCGCCTTCCTTGAGTCGCTTGATGGTGGATACTTTATCAGCCGGCAATAGCTCAGAATAATATTCAGTGATCCCAACTTTTTGGGAGATCGATCCGGCCGTCATTTCATTATCGCCGGTCAGCATCACGGTTCTTTCAACACCGGCTTGCTGCAGTTTCTGAAGTGCCTGGGCAGCATCCATCCGCACTTCATCTGCCAGGGCGATAACACCTATTAACCGATTTTGGTTACCAACTAACACAGCAGTGTGCTTCTGATTTTCGATCTTGTATAAATGTTCATGCACGTCCTCCTGACACCAGCCGTTTTCCTCAAATAATTTATGATTTCCGATATAATAGGTATGCCCTGCCAAGTCAGCTCTGGCACCCCGGC
Source organism: Caldithrix sp. RBG_13_44_9 (assembly GCA_001771055.1). Lineage (GTDB taxonomy): Bacteria > Calditrichota > Calditrichia > RBG-13-44-9 > RBG-13-44-9 > RQOF01. The sequence continues at coordinate 4,701 of MESS01000108.1, read as the reverse complement.
CGGTAATAGCTTGAAAATTCTGCACGGGTTTTAGAGGAATATCCTGGGCTTGCGCATGTGTCATGATCGCCCGGGCGATGGCATGTTCAGAATTCGATTCGATGGAGGCCGCTATCTGCAATATTTCCTTCGAGCTGAAATCGTTTAAAGTGACGATGGATTGAACCGACGGGCGTCCATAGGTTAAGGTTCCGGTTTTATCGAAGGCTAAAATCTTAACCTTATGAAAATTCTCCAGGTAATTTCCACCTTTGATCAAGATACCATGCCGGGCAGCATTGGTCAGAGCGCTGACCAGAGTGACCGGGGTGGAAATGACCAGGGCACAGGGACAGGAAATTACCAACAGAACCAGGGCGCGATAGAACCATTCACTGAAAAGTCCGCCCAGCAGAAACGGGGGTATCAATGCAAAAGCAATGGCTAAAGCCACTACGGTGGGGGTGTAATAGTGGGCAAATTTTTCCACAAACTGCTGTACCGGGGCACGCTGAGTCTGAGCTTCTTCAACCAGATGAATAATTTTGGCGAGGGTAGAATCCTGATAGGGACGGCTCACTTTAACTTCCAGCATTCCCTGTTGATTCAAACTTCCGGCATATACTTGATCTCCGTCATGTTTTTGGGAAGGCATACTTTCCCCGGTGATAGGTGCCTGATCAACGAATGAAGAACCGGCTATTACCTCACCATCCAACGGAATCCGGCTCCCCGGCTTTATGAGAATGATATCACCGACTGTAATTTGTTCTACCGGCCTTTCACTGATGCCCTCAGCAGTCTTTAAGAAAGCAGTATTCGGCGCCAGATTTATCAGCGAGGCAATAGAACGTCTGGCTTTCTGTATGGAATATGATTCTAA
>MESS01000108.1:1937-3750 GCA_001771055.1 Caldithrix sp. RBG_13_44_9 | reverse complement strand
GGAAATTCATCCCTAAAGTGAGATTTATTGCTTCTTTCCAGCCTTTCAGCACTATATGAAAACCACCCAGGAAAATGGCAAGAGTGAATAAAACTATGGCCAGGTATTCAGAGATACCGAATTGTTCTACCAGCAATCCGGAAAATGCCAGTATACCGGAAGCCAGAGTGAGCAGTAACATTCTTCGATTTCGTGGGAAATCCCGGGTAATCCGCGGCGATTTTTGAGACAATAATTTCGATTGGAAGCCTGCTTTTCTAATGGCCTGTAAAATTTCTTCCGCTGATATTTGATGCTCAACCGTCACCTGTCCGGCCGGAAAGTCAAAAACCAGATTTTTTATACCGGGCAAATCTCTTATTATTCTTTCAACTCTATTCCCTGCTTCAGAATCATCCATTCCTTCCACCATAAAAGAATCCCGGCGGGCAGGAATGGGAGAATGCAAAGAATATCCGGCAGCTTTGACTGCTTTATATATTTCTTCTTCAGTTGGTCCGTTCTTTTCCATCTCCAGTTTCAACTGAGATGACAAAAAATTAACTCTGGCAAGGGTAATTCCCGGAAGCTGTGACAGCTTTTTTTCGATACGCAGGGCGCAATCGGCACAATCCATTCCGTCCACGATATATTCAAATGTTTTACGAGAAGTCTCTTTCATGGAATAAATCTATACCTTTTCTTTTACCGATAGCGGGGATAATTCATGCACATGAATTTGGGCCTGCTGGATGATTGATTCTATATGATGATCATCCAGCGAATAGTAGACCCACTTTCCCTGCTTCCGGAATTTGACCAGTTTCATTCCCCGCAATAATCTCAATTGATGTGATATAGCTGAAACGGAGAGCTGGATCACTGCTGCTAATTCACAGACACATAATTCACTCCTGTTCAGTGCTAACATAATTCGCAGGCGGGTGGGATCTCCCAGAATCTTAAAAGTTTCGGTCAGGTTGATGATTTCCGGATAATCCGGCATCTTATCCAGCACCGCTGTTAATCTGGCTTGTTCCGTCATTTTATCCTGAGATGTTTTAGCCGAATGTTTCATTGATCATGCGCCATATTTGAACAATCATGCAAATGTAAAACTAAAAACTGCCATCCTATTAATAACCGAAAATCAAATACAATCAGAGTGTATCTTTTTAATGTTTTAAGAGTTGGCCAGATTATATTTCTAATCTGAATTATTCAAAACACCTGGATACAAAGACACAAAGACTTTAAAATTAATAGATTGGGTTATCATAAATGCTAAATTATTATGGAAATGATTTTAATTTTTCTCAACACCCAACTTTTAGATTCTTAGTGTCTTGGAGTCTGGTTTCAATTTTATGAATTATGCCAGCTAAAAAATCCAGCTGCTGCTATTTCCAGATCTACCTGTTCAATGCTTCTTTTACTTTATCAAAAAATCCCTTTTTACGGGGAGGATGGATATTCTCCGATTGCTGCAATTCTTCTAATAGTTCTTTCTCCCGGGCCGTCAGTTTGGTGGGTATAAACACTTTCACCTGCACCAGCAGATCCCCTTTGTGGTATCCATTTAATTCCGCCAATCCTTTTCCCCTTAACCGGAATATTTTTTCAGTATGGGTTCCGGCTTGGATATTTATTTTTACCATTTTATGATGCTTCTCATTATCAATTTCCTCCAGTTCCAGGGTCGGAATTTCTACTTCGGTTCCCAGGGCCATTTCCGGAAAGCTCAGTGGCAGGTTAAAAATGACATCGTTGCCATTGCGGGTAAAAAAATGATGAGGCTGTTCTTCCATAACCACGATCAGGTCACCTGCTGGGC
>MESS01000108.1:0-1917 GCA_001771055.1 Caldithrix sp. RBG_13_44_9 | reverse complement strand
CCCTTCCCGCGCACACTCAGGTAATTTCCCTCTGCTACCCCGGCGGGAACATTAACCTCGATGATCTCTTCTCCGTGAACCACTCCGTCTCCCCGGCAGGTCTGACAGGGATCGGAAATAATTGTTCCCCGGCCGCCGCAGCGCGGGCAGGCATTGATATTAACAAATCGTCCAAAAAGTGACTGTGAAACCTCCCGTACCTCCCCTTTTCCCTGACATTGTGGACAGGTGGTTGGTTTACTGCCTTCTTTCAATCCACTTCCCTTGCAGTTGTCACAGGAGACTAACTTTTTTACTTTCAGTTGTTTACCTACCCCCGCAGCAATTTCTTCCAGGGTCAACTTTAAGCGAATCTGCAGATCACGTCCGCGCTGCTGGCCACGCCTTCCCGTCCGCTCCTGGCGGGTGCCAAAAAAATCATCGAAAATACTGCCGAATCCGCTGCCAAAAACTTCCCGGAAAATATCAAACGGATCATGAAAACCGCCACCGGAAGCCGCTCCCCGCAGTCCCTCATGACCGAACTGATCATACATGGTACGTTTATTCTTATCGCTCAAAACATCGTAAGCTTCAGCCACTTCCTTGAATTTTTCCTCGGCTTCTTTATCACCCTGATTCTTATCGGGATGATATTTCATGGCCAATTTTCTATAGGCAGACTTGATCTCGTCTTCGGTGGCGCTGCGCTGAACGCCCAGAACCTCATAATAATCTCGCTTCTTTGACATTCGTTCCTCTAGATACTTTTCCTATATCCCCGTTTGGACCGGGAGAACAGTATTTTATACTTTTAAAAAAGGATATCAGATAATTTCACTCAGATCGATTTCTCATCCCAGATTCGATTCTGAAGACCCCGAGATGGTCTGAGCCATATATTCAACCAACGGTATAATATGGGGATAGTCCATGCGGGTTGGTCCGATCACCGCCAAAGTCCCCTGAACCTGTCCGATCTTATATCGAGCCGCAATTATACTGCAATTTTTCATTTTGATTTCATTAATTTCCTCACCGATCAGCACGTTTAAATCCGACACCGACTCGGAGGGTTCCAGCAAGTGGACAACGATATTCTTGTTTTCCAGAAGTTCCACAACCCCAGAAAGCTGCTGATAATCGGTGAATTCCGGATGTCGCATGAAATTGGCAGTGCCGGTAACGAATACATCACTGTTCTCGGAAAAATCAAAGATCCGCCCGGCGGTTTCGATGAACAGATGCATTAATCCAATTTTATCCTGGGATAAATCACTCACGATTTCGCGGAAATTGGTGCGGATTTCCTTGATCTTTAATCCTGACAGGCGTTCATTTAATACCTGTTTTAAATGATCAAGCTGCTGGTCGGAGACATCTGAATCGATCTCAACGATGATAGTCTTGATCATACCGCTTTTGATGGAAATGACCAGCAGCAACCGCTCACTACCCAGACGGCTGATCTCCATTCGATTAAATATCCCCTCATCCAATTGCGGAGAGATCAAAACACTCAATTGCCGGGATAACTGGGATAATATCCGGGAAGACTCCCGGAAGATCTGTTCATAATCACCTGCACTGATAGTGACCGCCAACCGGATTTTTTCCTTTTCCTCATTGGACAATCGGCTTTTCTTCATCATCTGATCCACAAAGATCCGGTACCCGGCGGTGGTAGGAATCCGGCCGGAGGAAGTATGTGGCTGATAAATATATCCCCTCTCCTCTAATTCTGCCATGATAGTACGAATTGTGGCTGAACTGAATGAGAGGAGATGTTGTTTGGCAATCAAATTGGAGGCAATGGGATTTGCCGTCAAGATAAAATTCTTGACAATGGCATATAAGACTAATTTTTCCCGATCACCCAGTACTTTTATATCTTCCATATTGCATTCATCTCTTTAAAAACACCTGAAAACATGTAAT
>MESS01000107.1:26379-26596 GCA_001771055.1 Caldithrix sp. RBG_13_44_9 | reverse complement strand
TCAGGCCATGCTGATTGGCCAGGGAACCCTGCGTCAGAATGCTATCGGTCTGGTGGATCGCCCGCTCAGCTCAGAGGAGATGCGTTTGGTGATGTATGCCTTAGAAGAGGCTATGGAACAGGGTGCCATCGGTCTTTCCACCGGATTGGAATATGCGCCGGGAATTTATACTCCCACTTCCGAGATTGTGGAATTAGCGCGGCTGGTAGCCAGGCGT
>MESS01000107.1:25565-26373 GCA_001771055.1 Caldithrix sp. RBG_13_44_9 | reverse complement strand
CTCTATGCCTCCCATATCCGCGATGAAGAGCAACTGCTACTGGAAGCGGTGAATGAAGCCATAGAGATTGGACGACAGGCCGGGGTGCGAGTGGAAATTTCTCACCTTAAGGCTAATGGTAAACCAAATTGGAATAAACAGAATGCCGCACTGGCCCTGTTGGAAAATGGTCGTCAGCAGGGGATCGATGTTTTAGCCGATGCCTATCCCTATACTGCTTTCTCTACCGGTTTGACTATCCTGTTGGAATCCTGGGCGCGGGAGGGTGGATCAACTGCTATCGTTCAACATCTGCAGGATCCGGCTGAACGGGCCAGGATCAGAAAAGAAGTGGCAGAGCGGATGAGGAAGGATCTGGGTGATTTTAATCTGATCGTGATCAGCCGGGTGCAAACGGAAAAAAACCGTCCGCTGATCGGCAAAAGTCTGACCGAGATCGGGGAGATCTGGAAAGTGGAGCCGGTGGATGCCATGTTACGTCTGCTGGAAGAGGAAGAGGCTTCGGTATCCTTTATCGGTCATGGGATGAGCGAAGAGAATGTGGAGCGGTTGCTGTCACATCCGCTGATTATGGTGGGTTCGGACGGCTGGAGTATGGCACCTACCGGGAAGGCAGCTGAATCCCGCCCGCATCCCCGTTCCTACGGGACATTTCCCCGGGTGCTGGGATATTATGTCCGGGACCGAAAGCTTTTTGACCTTCCGACGGCCATTAAGAAAATGACCAGTCTGCCAGCCAGCCAGGCGGGAATTACCGACCGCGGTCGAATCGCCGTCGGGCTGAAAGCTGATCTAGTAGTTTTCAATG
>MESS01000107.1:20569-25551 GCA_001771055.1 Caldithrix sp. RBG_13_44_9 | reverse complement strand
GATGAAGCTACTTTTGAATCTCCTCACCGCTTTCCCATCGGGATTGAATATGTTCTGGTGAATGGGATCCCGGTGGTGGACAAAGGACAGCCAACTTCGGCCAGACCGGGACGAGCCCTGCGAAAAGCATGAGAAGAAATCATCATTTTACCAAACTGCAGGTATCTAGAACATTTAGCGGGCGGTTGAAATGAAGCAATCCGGATATCTTCGCAAACTCCTTTTCTCGGTTGTGATAGGTATAATCTTTTCCTGTCAAACCAAACTACCTTTTTCTATTGAGATCAAACGAGTCAATCCAAGAGTAATGGTTTTGAATTTCCTGGATGTAAATGTTACGGCGGTTAAATGCAAAAGTGGTATCATCCTGATCGACAGTAATCGATCACCTCGCTTGATGGACGAGCTTAAGCAAATCATTGAGAAAGAATTCGGACGGACTGATTTCCGATATGTCATCAATACCCATGGGCATTCCGATCATAGCGGGGGCAATCAGCTCTTTCCCGATTCAATAATTATCGCGCAGGAGAATTGTCCAGAATATATGCACCAGAATCCGGCGAATGCCATTTATGGCTTGTGGTATCCCAGAAATCATTTGACAGAATTGACAACCCAACTTGGGGAAGTGGCGAAGGGTTCTCCTGAGTATCAAAAATTGCAGGCAGAAATTAAAGCCCGGCAAATATTACTGGAAGATTTGGAAAGTAGTTATCAGGTTACAGTTCCATCAAAAACTTTCAGGGACAGCTTAATTATTGAGACAGGTGGACTGACATTAAAAATGCTGTATGTCGGTAATGCCCATACCAATCATGATATTGTAGTATTCATCCCGGAAGAGAAGTTGGTGGTGACGGGTGATCTGTTCAATGATTACAATAGTTTTGGTTTTCCTATAAATAAAATGGTTGATGCTGAACGATTGGTTAGTGTAATAGATGTAATTTTGTAGGAAAGCAAAGAAGAATTAATGATCATTCCAGGTCATGATAATTTATTGAGTTCCGGTGACCTGCTCAATCTCCGAAACCTTTTGCAGGAGAGATCCAACGAATTTTCCGGTCGAAATTCAGCAGCTGCCTTTTTGGAGAAAATGATTGAGGAGAAAGGACTGAAGTCTGCTGTCATAAGTAGCAGAGAATCGTTCGTGAGAGCGGATAGAGAATATTACTGGTCGGAGGAGGAATTCAACATTCTGAGGCAGCGCCTGCAGGGAAGCGGAAAGATGTTTGCCGGACTGGAAGTATGTAAACTGGCGGTGGACGTTTTTCCCAATTCTGCCTTAACTTATGATAACCTGGGTGGAGCTTATATAAGGAATGGAGAACTCAAACTGGCCATAGAAAGCTATGAAAGGTCTTTAAAGCTATCCCCCTTCAACCGGAATGCGGAAGAAATTTTGAAGATTCTTCACCAGCAGTAAATAGAAACATAGGACATAAAAACTTTTTATATTTAGGCAGAAAAATGGATTTTCAGTACTGAGTCGGGCATTCTAATGTTTTAAAGAATAATGTAGGAGAACTATTGAATGTTAAAAAATATCGCTATTCTGGTGCTGATCGTTAATCCACTTTTCTCTCAGACTTTTTTTGATTACTTCTTCACCTCCCGTTTTAGCAGGGCTATTGGCCTGGGCAGTTCATACATCGGAGTGGCTGAAGGTGTTGAAACCACCTTTTATAACAGTGCCGGACTGGCATTTAATCCATACTATGGGATTGCTTATTCCTATGGAAACGGCCTGCAAATGAGAGGATTTGATTCAAATCCCTTTGATGTGGGAGTGATTCTTCCAAATCACCCGAAAATTGGGAGCTTTGCTCTCTCTTCCCACCATCTCGTGTTACGTAATATTAATGTAACAAATTCGATTTATAAGTTCCATTATAGCCGTTTACTCAATTCAAAAATCTCTGCCGGGATGAGTCTCAATTATTATTATCAGAAAATTGATTATAATCTGGAAGAGCTCTCTGAAATAAAAAATTCTACTCAGGCATTCGATGTGAGCCTCTCGGCCCTTTACATAATACCTGATCTATTTTTTTCCAATGATAAAGATCGACTTAAAATCGGGTTCCAATTAAACAACCTCTTCTCTGCAGAAATTGAAAAGTTAATTCAAATCGTGGAGGGAGACCAGAAGGATGTCTTATTACAAAATATGGGATCGGGAATATCTTATTATTATGATCCACAACCAAATAAAGTGAATGGACTCGATCCCATAACTATTCTCATAGCCTTCGATTTTATTCTGGACAATAAAGGGCAATACCACAGCTATAGGTTTGAGAGGTTCCGACTTAATTTTGGATTTGAATTAACATTTCTGGAAGTACTGGCGCTGAGATACGGGAGAGAAAATCAGTTTAATTTGACTGAGAGTGAACCTTCAGATCCACAGTATCCCATTTCCAGGTTCGGAATCGGCCTGGGTTTGCCTTTACAAAAATTATTTTATTCAAAAAAAGATATTCGTTTTCAATTTGACTATAGCTATTCGGATTGGTATGGTCAATGTGCGGTTGGTTGAATTTTCGGAACATCCGAAGTTTCGGATGAATCCTCTTTTGGCGTACAACTGAATGTCCAACTTTGAACGAACTGAAAGGATGATCTTATCCTCGATTACAAACCGAAATTGCTTGAATCCAATATGTACAAATTTTTTGCGAATTAAATAAACCGCGCCAAAAATGGAGAAGAAATGAAATCTTTTTCTGAGATAAAAGCTATTCGAATCTGGTCCTCGTTCTGGTTGCTGCTGGTGGTGAACGGTTCTTTTGCTCAGAGCCAGCTTTCACCCAATACCCTGCGACTGGATGACCCGCAAAACATGCCGCCGGCAAACATTTCCCAGCTGTCCTGGATTGCCGGTCACTGGCAGGGAGAGGCACTGGGAGGAATCTGCCAGGAACACTGGGTCGAGCCGCTGGCTGGCAGTATGACCGGAATGTTCCAGTTGATTCGAGATGATAAGATTACTTTTTATGAATTTCTGGTGATTGCAGAAGAGGCCGGCAGTCTGATCTTAAAGATCAAACATTTCAGTCCCGATCTGAAAGGCTGGGAAGAGAAGGATGAAAGTACCCTGTTCCCGCTAGTAAAACTGACCGGCAATGAGGCCTTTTTTGATGGTTTGACTTTCCGTCAGACCAGCACTGATTCCCTGACGGTTTTTGTAGTGATCGAGCAGGAAGGTGGAGTTGCTGAAGAAGCCGCCTTCCGTTATTACCGGATAAAGTAAAAAGCCTATGTTACTATGTAAAAAGTATACCTAGCTGATCCAGTGCAAGTATACAAATATACTATAGTTGCTCATTGATTTAATTTTGGATACAAAATTATTCATATCCGTATTTTGGGGAGGAAATATGAATAGATCAGTTATGTTGTTACTTGTAATTCTCCTTAACTTCTTTTCAATACTTTCAGCGCAATTTGCCTGGATAAATCCACAGCCAGTACCCTATTGTCTGCAGGGAATCTGCTTTGCTGATTCACTTTATGGATGGGCAGTAGGAGATCAAAGCACTATCATCAAGACCTCAGACGGAGGCCAGATCTGGAGAGAATTAAAGTCCCCATATAACACTTTATTTCATGAGGTTTATTTTTATGACCGGGATCGGGGATGGGTGATTGGAGGGGGAGATGAGGGGGGTTATTACGGAGTCATACTGATTACTACCGATGGGGGAGAGAACTGGATTGTAAAGAGTCCCTTCACACAACATGGCCCAATTTATGATATGAGTTTTGTTTCCGCTAAGACGGGTTATATTGCCGGACCTTACCAAATCATTAAGACCACTAATGGCGGGATAAACTGGACAGATCTGACTAACACCGGTTCAGCTTCCACCGTTTTTTTTCTTGATTCTCTTACAGGTTGGTATGGAAATGTGGAAGGAGATATCTACAAAACTGTGGATGGAGGGAATAATTGGATGCACTTAAAGAATTTATTTTGGCACTGGCATAAGGAGATTCGATTTATTTCCCCAAAGACTGGTTGGATAATCAGCAAAGGCTTATATGATGATTATAGTACGATTTATAAAACTGTGGATGGGGGAAACAGCTGGTTCTTACAAGATAGTGTTTTATTTGCAGATTATAAGGAAATAGAGGTTATCGACTCATTGAATGCATGGATAGTTGGAGAACATGGTCAAATTAGGTATACCGAAGATGGTGGTCAGTTTTGGTTTTATCTCAGTACCGGTCGAACAGAAGATTTTTTTGATATTTCTTTTCAGGGTAAGAAACGCTGGATTGCCGGGGGAAACTGGAAATATCCAATTCTTCTCTCATCCCAGGAGTTTTTACATCAGTGGACCCTTCATAGTAAGAATCTAACTCCTAATAATTTTTCTGAGATTGCCTTTTTTGATTCTTCTACTGGTTGGGTAGCAGGAGAGCAGGGAGAACTGTTTAAAACTATTAATGGAGGAGAGAATTGGCAGAAAATTTCCTTGTTTTCAATTAATTTCACCTCCTTGTCTGTCCCATCCAGCTGTCATATTTATTTGGTAGCAGAAACAGGAGAATTTGTTAAATCGACTGATGGAGGAAATTCCTGGAGTATTTCTCAAATTCAATATCCCTATGATGTATATAAGCTCCGTTTTTTTTCTGAAAAGACTGGCTATTGCTTAGGGCAATTCCTTGGTCGCTTGATAAAGACTATTGATGAAGGCAACAGCTGGACAGAAATCGGCAATGACTTGAGCGGTTGTTTCTTTGCCGATAGTTTGAACGGCTGGGTTTATATTAATCCTTTCTATGAATCTCAGAATTCACTTCTGATGCCCACAGATGACGGTGGACTTACCTGGAAAGATACAGTTGAAGTGGAAGGAGTCATCAACACTATTTTTTTTCTTGATCCCAGTAACGGATGGTATAGTACAGGTTATGACTTATATCATTCCACTGATGGAGGGATTCACTGGAATTTGGTCATA
>MESS01000107.1:16101-20560 GCA_001771055.1 Caldithrix sp. RBG_13_44_9 | reverse complement strand
GACTTCCAAATTAAGCAGATCTATTTTTTGAATGATAATACTGGATATTTTCTGGTAGATAAACAATATAATACTTCACTTTATCAGACAACTGATGGCGGGTTTACCTATCATGAAATAAAAAGCAACACATATTTGACGTATCTTAATCTAACAAATAAACGATTTGGATGGGCGGTCGGAAATAATGGCCAGATTCTTAAATTTGATACGGTTCTGCTGGGCATAGATGAATTTCACAGTTCCGTTATTATCAATAATTTTAAACTTGAACAAAACTTTCCTAATCCATTTAACAGTACCACTGTCATTCGCTATTTCATTAACACCACAGCGGATATTTCGCTTAAAATTTATGATATTTTGGGAAGGGAAGTGGCCGTCTTGGTTCAAGCACGGCAATCGGCCGGTAATCATGAAGTACAGTTTGAAGGGAATAGTTTGTCCAGCGGTTTGTATCTCTATCGTTTGCAGGTTAATGAAAAATCAGAGATCAAGAAATTATTGTTGTTAAAATAAAAATCCTTGTGGTTGAAGTTAACCAGATTAAGTAAATAAGACTGCCATGGTTTATTTTGGTGAAATAATTCAAGTGGAATAAAATATCTGCCATGAACCAAAAATTAGAAATACTGGTGTATTTAAAAAAAGATCTGATTAAAAATATAAGCCTGCTGTATTTTATGCAGAATAATCCGGTACGGTATTTAAAAAAAATAAAGAATTCTGTCATTCTCAAGGGAACCAGCGACCAGGACTGGATTTTTATCAGCAGTAACCAGCCGGATGAGCTGGAAATAATTCTGGACAGTTTTGATCAAACAGATAAATATTTTGCTTCCCTGGAAAGCTGGATGCTGCCCTATTTTCAGTCACGCTGGGAAATGGAATGGATTTTGACTGCCAACCGTTATTATCTGCCGGACGAAATTGCCATTGAACCCCAGTCTGACATTCAGATAAGAAAGCTGAGAGCGGCAGAAGCGTCGTATATTTACCACCATTCTGAATATCAGACATATACTTCGGTGGACTATCTGAAAATGAGAATTGAAAAAGGCTTATCGGCCGGGATTGAAGAAAACGGCGAACTGCTGGCCTGGGTGCTCACTCATGATGATCTGGCCATCGGAACTCTGCATGTGCTGGAAAGCGCCAGGCGGAAGGGTTTTGCTACCGTCCTCACTCTCTATATGGTTTCTGAACTCCGGAAACAGGGGATCATTCCCTTCGTGCAAATTGTACCAGAGAACACCGCCTCTATCAGGCTGGCAGAGAGGTTCGGATTCCGGTTTGACCGGGAGGTGAGTTGGTTGGCTTTAAAAAGTAAAAAATAAAAAGTATACAATACAAAATATAAAGGTTGTCCCAGTCTGATATTCATAGCAGGTAAACTGACCATTCGTTTACCTTTGTTGCACAAAAAACCTTACCTTGGGAAAAACAATTAGGAGACGCTATGATGAATAGACTATTTTTTAATTGGGTAAAACGACACCCACTTTTGGCATTTTTTATTCTGGCTGATGCCCTTTCTTGGATATTCATTATTCCACTGATTGCCCGAGCCCAGGGCATGCTACAACTGCAAGTGCCATTTTCTTTGCATTATCTGACGGCCTATGGTCCGATGCTGGCCGCTCTCATCGTAACCGAAATCTGTGATGGATCGGCTGGGCTTCGTGAACTTTTGGGGCGACTCTTTAAATGGCGGGTTGGATGGTTGTGGATTTTAATCTCGGCCTTTTCCCCAGTTTTACTTTGGGCAATATCAACTTTGGTAATTTTTGTAGTTTCTGGTTCCTTACCTGATCTGAAACTTTTTGGACAGGTAAATTATCTTCCTTATCTGGGGATTGGTACTTGGATTCTTTGGATTCTTAATTCAGGCATAGGTGAAGAGACCGGTTGGCGTGGTTTTGCCTTGCCTCGTCTGCAAAAGAAATATTCGGCATTAAAAGCCACACTGATTTTAGCCAGTGGCTGGATAATCTGGCATTTCCCTTTTTTCTTCTATCTGGAGAGTTACCGGGAAATGGGGCTTCCCATGTTTCCGGTCTTTGCAATTGGGGTGGCGGCTGGAGCAGTCGTTTTCACCTGGCTGTATAACAGCTCCCAGGGAAGTGTCTTGATGGTTATTCTTTGGCATGGATCTTTTAATTTCATTACTGCTACCCAGGCTGGTAAAGGAACGGCTGCGGCTATTGTCACTGCATTAGTAATGGTATGGGCAGTAGTCGTGATTATAGTTTTCAGACCAGCTAACCTTTCAAGATCACCTAAGCAAGTGGTTTGACCAATACCGCACAGATCCGGGGGTAGATAAACAAAAAGAAATAAAAGATAAAAGATGAAAACAAGATGACAAGATACAAGATATAGGAAGGCATGATTAAAAAAGGACTCTTATTTATAATTTTTGCGGTAATAGTTTTTTTGATTGCGGGATGTGCTGCGAAATCGAAGGTAACCATCGTGGCAATAGATCCGGGTACACCCACACCTACCGCGAAAGCGGTTGAATATGGAAGTTTCCGGGAGGCCATGCAGAATGTGGATTTGAATTACCTGGAAACTCAGGACCTCAATGACCAACAAAAAAGTTTTGCGGAAGCGCTAAGGTTAATCACCTTAGGCAATGACCTGGAAGCAGAGCAGCTGCTTCGAAAAGTTTGTATATCGGCGACGGATACACTTCTCCAAAACGATGCGGAAATCATTCTCAGTACTTTGCTATTTTATCAATCCAGATGGGAAGCGCTTTTAGAACTTGATTCACTTCCAGACACTCCAGAAGAAAACAATAATATGCTGCTGCCCAGAGCATATCGTGCTGTACTTCCAGAGAATTATATTTTTTTATCAAGTTCCAGCCGATTACCGACCACCTTCACTGCCTCAGGTGTTCCTACCATTGAAGTGGAAGTAAATGGAAAACAGAAAAAATTTATTTTGGACACTGGAGCCGGAATGAGTGTAGTATCTGACAAGCTTGCTCAGGAGTGTCAGATCCTTCCGCTGGTTGACCAGAAGGCAGAAGCTGGAACCAGTACCAGCCGGAAGGTTGGGATCCAGCCGGCAGTAATTGAAGATTTAAAAATCGGGAATCTATCCATAAAGAATCATCCGGTCATTATTATTGAGCAGAAGGATCTGCAGTTTAAACTGCTGGGATTATTCACCGTCATGAAAATAGAAGGGATCATTGGCTGGAATGCTATTCAGAATCTGTTTGTGGAAATCGATTATCCGAATAAAATAACCATCATTCAAGAGCCTGAGATGTTTGATGTACCCAACCGAAATTTTTTCTTACTGGGGGGATATCCGATCGTGCGGCTGAGATCGGAGGACGGGATACTATTGAATTTCGGTTTGGATACCGGGGCCAGGGAGAGCTGGATCACTGAAAATCTTCTGAAGAAGATTAATTACAAAACTGCTAACAGCAATACCAAGAAGGTTGGTTCGGCCGGCGGCTGGGAGAAAATAGAGTCAAAAATTTTGCCAGAGTTGAATTTGTTCTTGAGTGAATACCAGCTGACATTTAAGAAGATCGGGACACGGCCGGCCCGGCTGGATGAATTTGTGGAACTGGATGGAGTTCTGGGGGGTGATGTTTTCGAGAATGGCAAGATCAGGATCAACTATCGGAATGGTATTTTTGATTTTGTGGTGCCGCATCTCCAACTGAAACGCTGAGAAAAAATATATCTCGCGCTGGGACGCCGAGACGCTGAGAAAAGCAATTATTGATTGCCAATTGCATACTGCATTCTATATTCATTATCTCTGCGTTCCCTGCGCCTCTGCGCGAGAAATAATTCCCCGTAAAATTAAGGTCGCACTTTCTGCGGCCTTTTTTTATATCAATTTTAATTTTCGAGTTTTGTATACTATGTTATCCGGAACTTTGGCTAATGATCTATGGATACACTCTTTCTCACCCGGGTTCTGCTCTCTTTCCTGATCGCTGGCAGCTGGATCGCCATTGCCACTCTCCTTACTGAACGGCTGGGAAGCAAATTGGGCGGACTGATTACCAATCTCCCTTCCAATATTCTGATCAGTCTGATCTTTATTGCCCTTACCCAGGGGACACAATTTGTCAGCCAGGTGGTACCGGGTATACCCATCGGAATGCTGATCGATACTTTCTTTCTGCTGGTCTTTATCATCCTGTTGAAATACAGTTTACTGCTTTCGATAGTTGGTTCTCTCCTTACCTGGTTTACACTGGCCATTATAGCTGCTATCCTCAAATATGATCAGCTGATCCCAAATATCATTTTTTATCTGCTGGTGACCATCACTTCGTTCATCATTCTGGAAAAGGCGGTTATAATTCCATCCCACAATAAATCCAGTAAAAAATATTCCTGGAAGCAGATTCTGCTGCGGGCGATATTTGCGGGGGGAGTGGTGGCCTTGGTGGTTTTCATTTCCGGAATTTTTAATC
>MESS01000107.1:12004-16051 GCA_001771055.1 Caldithrix sp. RBG_13_44_9 | reverse complement strand
ATGGTTATCCTGGCTATTAATCAGAGCCGGGAATTTGCCAGGGCTACCGGCAAGGTGCTGGTGCTATCTTCTACCAATATTGTAGTATATAGCCTGGGGGTGTACTGGAGCTATCCGCGCTATGGGATAGTCATCGGGACCATTATTTCCTTTCTGTTGGCGGCAGCCTGGGTGTGGGGCTTTCGACCCTTTATTCATAAAATATCCTGAATAACAGTGATAAACAGTGATCATGATTTCTAAATTTCACACATTTGCTAAAGGATTGAAGGAATGACCGAAAAATTTCAGCAATCAATAGCAGACTCGTTGGAAATTGATCTCCAGTTGCTGCCGCATCTGCCATTCCTTTTGCAGGATCTTTGGGCGCTGGGCAGTTCAGTGGATCTGATTATCCAGGTGCTTAAACCGCTCCAGCTTCCTAAAGAAGAATTCCGGGCCCTGGATCTGGGTTGCGGTAAGGGAGCTGTTTCTATCCGGCTGGCTGAAGAATATGGCATTCGGGTGCTGGGAATTGATGCCATGACTCCTTTCCTGGAAGTGGCCAGAGAAAAAGCCCGGCAGCATCAAGTTGATCAGTTATGTGAATTTCAACAACACGATATTCACGAATTTGTAAAAGCCGATCATGTTTTCGATCTGGTGATTCTGGCCTCACTGGGAGGAATTTTAGGAAATTTACGGCAAACCATTTCGACCCTGCGAAGTCAGGTCCGGGAAAAGGGCTATATCATCATTGATGACGGTTATTTACGGAAAGGAAACCGTCTGAAACGAAAGGGTTATGAGCATTGCCGCAGTCATAACGAGACCGTAGCCGAGTTGACCGGCTGCGGAGACACGTTATTGCAGGAAGTGAGCACCGAGGATCTTACCCGTCAGATCAACTGGCATTATTTTGCAGTGATTGAAAAGCGGGGAAAACAGCTGATGACCACTCATCCTGAACTGGAATCACTTATTAAAGATTATGTGGATCTGCAGGCTGAGGAAATCAGGGTGATTGAAGAAAAAATTGCCGGAGCATTATGGCTGCTGCAAAAAGGGAAAGAGAATAATACGTAAAATTAAATGCAAAATATTTAGTGTAAATTGTCATGTTGATCCCGCTCCAGCGGGAAAAGGAATCTCAAAGAAAAATTAGTGTAAAAGGAGATGAGTGATGCAACTGTATTTAATCGATATTGCTCTGTTTGTTTTATTTTTTCTGGTAGTGGTGGGAGTAAGCATGTACAAAAGCCGCAAAGAGGAAACCGGAGAAGATTTCTTTTTAGCCAGCCGTGGCCTGGTGTGGCCATTAATCGGATTGTCACTGATTGCCGCCAACATATCCACCGAGCATTTTGTGGGAATGGCCGGGCAGGGAGCCGGCAGCGCCGGGATGGCCATCGCCAGCTATGAGTGGATGGCTGCCATCTGCATGGTGCTGGTCTGCCTGTTTTTTCTACCGCGATTCCTGCGGGCCGGTATTTATACCATGCCGGAATATCTGGAATACCGCTATAATTCCACCGCCCGCAGTCTGATGGCCTTTTATACCATGCTGATCTATGTCTTTGTTACCATTTCGGCGGTGATCTACTCCGGGGCACTGGCTCTGAATACCATTTTCGATATCAAACTCGTTTATGCGGTCTGGATGATTGGTGGGATTGCCGCTCTGTATACCACCTGGGGTGGATTGAAGGCAGTGGCCTGGGCAGATCTGTTTCAGGGGTCGGCCTTGATTGTAGGCGGTGCCATCACCATGGTGGTGGGATTTGCTGCAGTGGGCGGAGTGGAAAATTTCTTCGAGTATAATGCGGATAAGCTGCACATGATTCTCCCCAGCGATCACCCTGTTTTGCCCTGGACTGCCCTGGTGATCGGCCTGTGGATCCCGAATTTTTATTACTGGGGATTGAACCAGTATATCACTCAGAGAACTCTGGCAGCTAAAACGTTACGGCAGGGACAAATAGGAGTCATTTTTGCGGCAGGTCTTAAATTAATCATTCCGTTTATCATCATTTTTCCGGGCATCATGGCTTACCAGTTGTATGGAGACCAACTTACTGCGGCCGGCGCCACTACCGACTCGGCCTATCCGCTGTTGATCCGCAATCTGATCCCCAGCGGTTTACGGGGATTTATTTTTGCAGCCATTGCTGGAGCAGTGATCAGTTCCCTGGCCTCGATGTTGAATTCAGCCTCTTCCATTTTCACAATGGACTTATATAAACAGCATTCAAAAAAAGATGCCTCCGGCCGCGCCCTGGTCACCATGGGCCGGATAACCACGGTCATTTTTGTAATCATCGGCTGTATGATTGCACCCAATCTAAGACATCCAAGTCTGCAGGGAATTTTCACCTACATTCAGGAATTCCAGGGGTTTATTTCTCCCGGGATTCTGGCGGCCTTTGCTTTTGGATTCATCTTTCGCCGGGCACCGGCCTCGGCTGGAGTAGCGGCACTGGTATTGAATCCGATCGTTTATGGCCTGCTGCTGATATTTTTCGGGAACGTACCACTATTCAACGAGCTGGGTCTAACGATAGGTAAGGTAGCCTTTTTGAACCGGATGGCCATCACTTTTACAGTGATCATTGTAGTGATGGGACTGCTCAGCTATTTCCGTCCCCTGCCGGAGCCAAAAGTGCTGCCGGTGCGGCAGGAATTTGATATGAAAGCCAGTCCGGAGGTTAAATGGCTGGGGATTATGGTGATTGCCATTACCCTGATACTTTATATTATATTCTGGTAGACTGCAGTGTTAACCTCCCGAAGGTTGGAAACCTTCGGGAGGTTGTTTGTCCTACTGATAGTATGGTCCCGGATTTAATTCCAGCATTTTCTTCAGGTACCGGTCTTGCTGTTTCTTATCTCCTTGTTGGCTATAGAGCTGTACTATTTCCAGATATGAATCAAGGTTCACCGGCAACATCTTTATACTATTTTGAAAAGCCTTGATGGCTGCTGATTGCCGCTTGGTCTTGGAATAAATGAGACCCTGGTAGAAATAAAAATCCGAGATCAATTCAGCCGGGATTTCCAGATAGTAAAGATCTTCCTCATTATATGAAGGTTTTTCCTTTTTCCTGTTTTCTTTTATAATAATTTCACCCTGCTGCAAATATTTTTCCGCTTCCTCCCAGCGATCAGCAAGGTATAAGGATTGCAATAGATTATTCAAAATTTTCAGATTGCTTTTATTGGAATCTGCTAAAGCCATTTGTTTGGCGATTCCCTCGGCTGGTGCTCCCATATGGCACTGCATCAAATTCAGAAAGGATTGAATCTCGCTGTTAGTTTGATCCACCGCTGCCGCAGTCTCAAACAGCTGCCGGGCCTCAATTAATTTTTCCCGCTTCAGTTGCAACTCTCCATAAACTATGAAAGCGTCCAGCTGTTTCTTTCTTTGAAGAATTATTTTTAAGAGATTCTCTGCTTCCATGTGATAACCCTGCCTGAACAGACAGTAAGCCGCTCCGCTGGAGGCTGCATAAAGAGTCGGATCATATTTACTGGCCTGGAAATAATAACTTCCAGCCGCCGGCAGATTTCCCAGCAGTCGTTCAATTTCTGCCAGTTCAAAATACAGCTCAGCTGAGGTGGTATCGTGGTTTAGACCTTCCAGGATCTTCTTTTTCGCTGCTTTCAGATTACCGGTTTTAACATATTGGACATTGGCCAGCAATTTCCAGTTTGATCCATTTTTCTCATCAATCATTACCGCTCTAGTAAAAATGTCAATCCCCTGATCGGTCTTACCTTTTAAAAGTAAAGACCGTCCCAGGGTATGAAAAGCGGGAACGAAAGAAGGTTGATCCTGCAAAACCGATTCACTCGCCGCAATCGCTTCATCCAATTCACCAGTATAGATAAAATTTTCGGCTTTATATATCCTGGCACTGAGGATGTTTTCAGAAATATTCTCCTTTCGGATCAGTTGTTCAATGAGATCCAGGAGCAGGGGATCTTTCCGTGAGAGTTCACTGCGGGTATGCCCATGATACAGTTTCTGGTCCAGCCGCTTTTCCCGGGCGATATATGCTTCCATTCCCA
>MESS01000107.1:10550-11869 GCA_001771055.1 Caldithrix sp. RBG_13_44_9 | reverse complement strand
ATCCAGGGCTGGCAGGAATTTCGCCAGCGGGGAAACCGATAAAAAAATGGCTTTCTGCAGATTTGGCGGCAGGGCCTGGAAATTGATGAATACTTTCTCCAGAGAAGGATAATCGGTGAAGGGAATCTGTGACTGCAACCGCAATGACTTTTCAAAGTCAACTGCATAGAGATCAATTTTTGCTGACAGGACGCGGGAGATCCCATTGTGCGCCGTACCGTATCCGGGATATTTTTCTAATATTTTGTTGAACGAAAAATATGACTGATCCAGATCTCCCTGTAGCCATTCAATCGAGCCCAGTCCCAGCCAGCCATAGATCCCGGCGGTATCAATCCGGGTCAGCTGCCAGAACAAGGCTTTCGCGTTGTCGTAATCGGACAGTTCAAAAGCTGACCAGGCCTGCTGCAGGATTTTTCCGGAAATTGAATCTGCTTTTACCAGTTCATCCGGATACAGGAAGAGCGAATAATCCTGGTCAGTAAGACCCTGTCCATAAATACGGTGAGCAGACAGATTGAAAATGTCGCATTTCAGGGCCAGCCGAAACTCATCTCCAGCTGCAGCGATATTTCCTTCCCGGAAAAAAATATATCCCAGCAGGCTATGAGCTTCAGAATCAAAAAAATCACAGTCCAATGCAATCTGGACATATTTTTTGGACGAATCTAGCACTGATTCATCAAAAAATATCCGCCCCAATCCGGTCAAAGCTGAATTGTTTTTCGGGTCGATTTGTAGGGCATGTTTATAAAAACCCCGGGCTTCTTCGTTCCGGGAATACAGGTAGGTAAGAGCAGCTTTTCTGGACCAGGCCTGACTATCCAGGCTGTCCGCCCGCAGCAATTCTTCCAACAGGGAATCCGCTGCCGGAATATTCTTCTTAATGATATAAAGGTCTGACAGTGCAAGTTTGGCCTCCCGATTATTATTTTCATGCTGCAGAATCCTATGGAAAATATTTTCTGCAGCTGGAAAATGGTAAGTACGACGCAAAATCTGTCCTAACAAAAACAGCAGATTGTTGTCGGCCGGTTTTTCCCGTAGTAAAATACTGACTTCCAACTCAGCCTTTTCCCATTCTCCTCTTTGCAGGAAAAGCTGAATTAACTGATATCTTTTATCTGAATCAGCCGGAACCTGCGACAGGTTTTCCTGCAGGTTGGAAATCAGGGAATCCGACTGTGAGAAAGAATGGATTTTTAGAAGATCATCTGACGATAATACCCCGGTAATCAGGAGACTGATAAAAAATACCAGGAAACTCACTAAATATATTGGGGACTTATCGTTGATTCCGGGAAAGGTGTTTGTATTTT
>MESS01000107.1:7344-10385 GCA_001771055.1 Caldithrix sp. RBG_13_44_9 | reverse complement strand
CTGATAGGGATCCTACGGAGAGACGATAGCAGTACACACCGCTTGCTAATCTTGAGGCATCAAATTCAACCTGATGCAATCCAGCCGACTGTTCTTCATTCACCAATACAACTATTTCTCTTCCAGATAAATCATAAATCGAAAGTTTGACCAAATTGCCAACTGCCAACTGCCAACTGATGACTGTCATTGGGTTAAACGGATTGGGATAGTTGGGGTAGAGCGCCAGGCTACCGGAATTATACCCGGATTCAGCATCAATTATTTCTGTTGAAGGAACCACTGTGATCTGCCATTCCACTGCATCCAGCATTAGATAATCTGGATCATTAATGACTAGGCTGGTAGAATCGAAGATCACCGCCATGAGTCGATAATTGCCGGTATTCAGCGGAGCGTAGTAAAAACTGTCGCTGGCGGCTCCCGACTGTTTGATGTCATTAATATACCAGTGGGTGCGCACTTCATGGTTCATCGGCTGCAGTGGTTCGATATAGAAGAGCTGGGAGTCACCAAGCTGCACGGTGGGATTAGATACCGGGAAATAATATTCATAAAGCAGGACATTGATATTTATTGATTTAGCCAGCTGCTCACCGCAGACCACACAAAAGGTGTTCTGCAAAGTATTCATGGTGCATTGGTTATTGGTGGGACGATAGTAGTTGGTCCAGCTGCATCCAGCAAAGGCGCCTACACCTGGGGAACCAATGGTGATCCATGGCTGCCATTTGGGCTGACCGGAGTTGACATCACAGTTACAGCCATAGACCGTGCCGGGCTGATTTCCGTAGAGATACTCATCCAGCAATATTCCAAAACTATGTCCCAGCTCATGATTGAAAACCCATTTTCCCCAGCCTCCGTTGTAGGACATAGAGATCGAACCCCCTGATCCGCCATATACCGGATCGTTGATCAAGACTGAGATCTCATCGTAATAGGGAAAAGTAGCCTGAGCGATGTCATAAATGGTATCTTCGTTAGCGCAGATCAGGCGGGGAATATTGTTACAGTTGTAGCTGGCATCCAGAGCGGTATTGCGGTAAACCGGCGGCTGCAGCTCGGGATGATCCGCTCCCCGCTCCTGGGATACCACATAAACCAGATGTACATTAAAAAAGTTATAATACTCATTGTACGGTGAAGTGGCAAAAAGGTGATTCACAAACTCAATCACATCGTTCCGGAACAGGGTAGAATCCTCCAGAATGTATCCGTCTCCCATGAACAACAGATCGATACGGTTGTCCGGATCACCATTGTAGATCAGGGTCTCGGTCCTCACCTGCTGTTCGCTGTTCATTGGCTGATCTTTTCTGACCAGATCTGACATCAATATTTCATAAATCTTTTCAGATTCTGGAGAATAGACTGCTATCCGGGAAGCCGTTTCCAGCCAGGGGATTTTAAAATTAATGATCCCGTAATCTTTTTGCACAAACCCGCCGTCCATAATCTGATGCTCGGAATCATAGTTGTCGTAAAAAGCAATCTGGGGATTCCGGAAATTTTGGCGGTACAGGATATTACCGCTTTGACTCAAAACCTCAATGGAATATTCATCCTGCAGATTATTCTGAACCGGTGAAGGGAGATATCCCGGGTAGATATCGACATTTCCCAAAAAAATAAAATTCTCCAGAAAGTGAAGGTTGAAACTGATTACCGAATGGTTCTGTCTATCGCCGGCATTTTGTGGCAGAACAGATAGACTGGTCTGGGCGATGAGGATTGGTGCTGTAATTGCCGATAAATGAATAAACGACCAGATCAGTATGATGAGTAAGAAGTTTGTTTTCAATTCTCTTCCCTTAATCTTTTATTGCTTCCATTATATATCCCCGGCTGGTTTGCCAGATAATTTTTTGTCCGGGTGAAATCATTTTTAAAGTTTGCAGGTTTTGAAAAAATGGGATCTTTAATTCCAGAGTACTTTCCGGCAGAATGACCTGTCCCCCGCTTAAATTTTTTCCAGTGGAGTCCACCTGATCATAATACCTTTTTCCGGGCGCCGGAAAGTAGCAGACAAAAAGTTGGTGTTCCAGCGAATCCAGCAGCAGCAGCTGGTAATCCTCTCCTTCGAGTTTTTGGAAAACCAGCGGCATCTTGCCCGGATATTGTTTGATTTGCAGCAGGGTGACAGAATCCTGCTTGAAATGAAAGCGGAGCAGCAGATATTCGGTTGGAGCTCCTCCCACTTGCCGGGGAGAATATTGTTTCGGGATCTCAGATGTGCTGGTGTTTTTATGACAGCATGAGACTGAGAGAATGAGATAAATAAAAATACTGATAAAAAATATATTCTGAATACTGTTAAGCATTAACATTTCTATAAATAATATGTCATTAAATTTTATTCAATTTATAGTTAGCTAGCATTCTCCTCCTTTTTAAAGGTGGACAAAGGGGGATAATCGATTGCATGAATTTTTTAGTTGACACTAATCGCATTTTCAATGTCCTATTCATGAGTGAAATAAATAATGTTAGATTCTGAATAAAAAAACTCCCGATATTTTTCATTCTTTAAAAGACGCCAACCTTATTCAATATCGGGAGTTTTTTCTAAAAATGCATTATTTTACTTAATCAGCATTAACTTTTTAGTGGTATTATAACTTCCGGCAGTCAGCTGATAGAAATATACCCCGGATGGCAGGATATTTCCAGCATCATCCCGGCTGTCCCATACTACCGAATGTAATCCGGCCCCGCGTTTTTCCTCAAGCAATGTCCGCACTTCCCGGCCGTTGAGATCATAAATAATTAACTTTACTTCCTGGCTGGATGGCAGATTAAAGTCAATAGTAGTAGTCGGGTTGAATGGATTGGGATAGTTCTGTGATAGCCAGTGTCCTTCAGGCTGCTGGTTACTGGTCGGATCGATGGTTGTCACATCTTCATAAGTGACGACCATAAAATCGTCGAAGATGGGAGTGGCTGTATCCAGCCACCAGCCTCCGATCTGGATACCCGGCCAGACCGGACCCATGTTCTCTCCAGAAACATATTCCAGGTCCCAGCTGGTAGGCGGGAAA
>MESS01000107.1:5841-7330 GCA_001771055.1 Caldithrix sp. RBG_13_44_9 | reverse complement strand
TTTGATCTTGAAAGTATCAGCTAAAACCTGCACCAGCACCTTCATGGTCTGACCGATCTGAATTTTGCTTAATCCGGTAACCTGGGCAGTGTATAGGGCAGCCGCCGGATATTCTCCTCTCATTAAATAGATTGCATTGTTGGCTGGATACAAATTGACGATCCAGTACACAACTGCGTTGTCTTTGCAATTAATGATCGAAGCAGGAGTTCCTGTTCCTTCCAGTCGAGTACTATAATAAATTCCATAATGGGTTCCCAGGAGCGATGAATTATTGGTGTCTCCCAGGGTCCAGGCCCAGGCATCATTATAGGGCGGAGCACCCTGTAAAACAAATTCCCCATTCACTATTGATCCAGTAGCCGGGGGATAAATTTCCCATACCGGATTGGCAGTGTAATTCCCATCTGAAAAATCATCCATCCACAGCGTGTCCGTTGCCGTCTGGGCAAAAACACCTGACACCAGGCCGATCACTAAAGATAACAGTAAAAATCTTTTCATCTTAAATCCTCCTTTATTAAGGTTTTGTAATTTACGATAGCCAATATATGTATGTGGCTGTTTCCTTAAATCTGTTAAAAAGTAAAATCAATAGAAAAAGAATGAACATCCTGGAACACACCCAGATCAGAATAGGCATATCCCAATTTAATCAGGAAGCTATGATGAGTGCTTTTCAGTCCCAGGCCCAGACTCAATCCCTCCTCCCGGTAGTTAAATTTATACCCGGCACGCAGGGCCAGGATATCCTTGAACCAGGTTTCGGCACCCAGGTGGATCCGTTCGGAGTAATCATTAAAATGCAGAGCATCCACTGCCACCCTGGCTCTAATAAAGTCATTATCCAGGATATCGTAACGGATACCAGCCACAAATTGCAGGGGCAGGGGGAATGCCTCAAAGTTCCGTTCTTCTGAAAGCATGGTATTAGTTCCCTGTACTACTTTAGTGTTCATATAGGATCCTTTGAAGCGCAAATCCTGTCCGAAATTGCGGATCACGAAAGCCAGGCTCATTCCATACAAACCGGTTTGGTACTGGGTCCCCACATCAAAGGCCAGCCCGCGGGCATGATAGGAGTAGATCTGCTCGTCAATATATTTCATGGTGAGGCCGACCGAGAAAGCGTCTGAGAGATAGCGGGAATAAGATAAACCGATTGCCTGATCACGGTAGGTAAACATTTCTCCGGTTCCCTCCTGCTGCTGGGTGGTAGTCACCGCCATATCTTTGGTTCCCAGCTGAATAAAGGAAAGGGCAAAGGTACCCAGCCGTGAAAATTTTTGGGCATAGATCAGGGCATCCAGACTCACCTCGGCAATCCAGGAAAGATGGGAAAAATTCACCTCCCTTTTTTCGATCACTGCCAGGCCAGCTGGATTCCAGTAAGCGGCTTCAGCATCGTCCGTCAGGGCGGCAAAGGCACCGCCCAGACTGGTACCGCGGGCTCCGACCCCTAGCTTTAAAAACTGGGCACCGGAAGTTC
>MESS01000107.1:3425-5824 GCA_001771055.1 Caldithrix sp. RBG_13_44_9 | reverse complement strand
GACCAGGCCGGGTTATTGCTGAAAAAAAGTATGAGACTAATAATGGCCAGATATTTTTTCCCCATTATTTCTCTCCTTTGATAATTGCAAATCTGCCGGTGGCTTTCTCACCACTCTCAGTGACTACCACAAAGACATAGAGTCCGGAGACTACGGTCTGATCATTCTGGCTCATCAGATCCCAGCTTTCGTCACCGGTGGCATTTGCATCCGGTGTTGGATCACCGTTTACATTATGATACACGATATCAACTAAATCTGCAGACAGGCTGTAAATGTAGATCGTGCATTTTTCCGGTAAGCGGCTGAAAAGAATCTTGTTCTCATAATCATTCACTTCCCAGGTGGCATTGCCGATGTATGGATTGGGTATCACTAAAATTTTGTCCAGATCGTTTTCCGGGAAAGTGGCCGCCTCGAACCCTTGCGGGATCTTTGATTTGGTGGACCAGATGGAACTTTCATTGCCGTCAGTATCGTAAGCGGAGATGGCATAATAATTTTTATATCCTACCTGCCCCCGGTCCTGATATGCTCGAACAGGAGGTACCTGATCCTGAAACAGCAGCCGCCAGGGTCCATTGGGAGACAGATCACTCTTATATAATCTATACCCGGCAAAATCCAGCTGCAGCTCTGACTGCTCACCACTCCAGGTTATTTCAATCACCGGTCCATTGACCACAGCATCTAAAGTTGGGGTAGGCGGTGGAATCACTTCTGCCGGGATACTAAAGTTATTTTCCAGCAGTGAGCAGGCGCTGGCCAGGTTGGGGAATATTTCCTCTCCGCTACCATATATGTAGCATATGGTGAATTCAAGATCACCACCAGCTTTAATGGTATAAGGACCAACGCCGGAAAAAACATCCCAGACCCCGGCGGCAGTCTCTACATCACCGCTCACGCTTTCTCTGATGCGGGTGTACAACGCTTCGCGGGAATTGGGAATATTGTCCCAGCGGTAGTAGTGCAGAGTATTCCAGATCTGAGTGCTGGTTTCAACATCATCAGATGTTCCTCCGGCTGATACCGCTTTTATCAGTGCCTGTCCCAGCCAGTAAGGGGATAAGCCGTTATCACCATCATCATCATGCATATATGCCAGACCGCTCTGGGAGTCAAACACCACAATGTCATCCAGATTTCTATTTTCCACTGTTTTTTCCCCACATTCTGCCGGCATGCTGGAGGCCAGCCAGAAATCGGTGATATCGGTAGTGCCAGTGTTAGTAAAGGCGTACTGCACCAGCACGAAGTCATCATAATCCTCCAGACTCCAGGCCCGGAGTTTGGTATTCAGTCTCAAATTCCAGGGATTTCCGTTAAAACTGGCATTGGCTTCCCAGAAGACATGAAAATCGTCAGAATCATGAACCTCCCAGGGTTCCTGCTGGGGATCGACCCGCTGCAGTCCGAAAGTGTTTACTCCACTGCCGGAAGAAGTATTGGCTCCCAGATCCACTACAATATTTTGCTGGGTGGCGGTGTTTCCGGAAAGGATCAAACTGAAGAGGGAAACATAATAGTCTTCGCTGCCGCCGGGATAGTCCATATATCCAATGTAACCGAAATTAGTAGTGTAGGGGAAATCGTCGTTGCCGGTCCACAGTTTTCCTATCTGAATTTTCCCTTCATAGGCCGGCGGAACGGGAATTTTATTCAGCTGGGCCATCAACGGAAAAGTGTAGGCCAATGTCAGAATCAGCCAAAAAACTTTCAAAAATTTAATCAGCAGATACTTCTTCATTGAATAAAACCTCTCCGTTTTATTAGAAATTAAAGACCAGCCCGGCCCGGAATTCACGATGGGTATCGTAGACCAGCGGATTGTTCAGAGGGCCGCCCCATTCTCCCGGATGTTCTTCCAGGTACTGAACGATGGGCACGTAAGTGCTTTCGTCATTAAAGCGAGTCAAATTTTCCCGGTCAAATAAATTAAGAACCTGCAGATACAAATCCAGGTACAATTTCCCTTTCACCGGAAAAACTTTATTCAGTTTGAGATCCACCCGTAAAATATCTGGAAGCCTTTCGTCATTATATTCCCATTGAATGGAAGTCTGCGGACCGGTATAGGGAAGCGGTGAACTGTAATTCAGCAGAAGGTTGATGCCGTAATTGCCTCTCAGACGGTAATCGATATTAGCCACTAGGCGGTGCCGCATATCCCAGTCCAGCGGATAATATTTAGTGGAAGGCAGGGTCTGGTTACTGCGGCGCAATAATCCATCGCGGGGATCGGAATAACGTCCTTTGGCCAGCATGTAGGTATAGCTCAGGTAACCGGAAAAGCTCCGTTTGCCCACCGGTCTTTTCTGAATGCCCAGCTCAAATCCCCGGATATTTCCCCAGTCCTCATTAATATAGGTCTGTATTCCTACCGGAGTATCGACCAG
>MESS01000107.1:2965-3413 GCA_001771055.1 Caldithrix sp. RBG_13_44_9 | reverse complement strand
GTCGTTGGGATCATCCACCGGTTGGTTGGGGTCAGTGGGATCGGCAAAATTTTTGACGTTGGTCAGATTGTTAATATCCTTGTAGAAAGCAGTTACATTCAGGGCCAGGCTGCGGCTGAAAGCATGGGCGACTCCCACTTCATAGGAGATCGTTTGTTCCCATTCCAGATCGGGATTACCGGCAATGAACCAGTAATCATAGCTGAAATTCTGATTCGAATAAAGACTATAGAATTGCGGGATCTGTACGAAATGTCCATAACTGAAATGCATCACATCCCGTTCCATGATGGGATAGGATACACCAAGCCGCGGGCTCAGATAATATTTAATGGACGCTTTTTCGGTTTCCCGCAAGGCCGGAATATCGTAATCGATCCCACCGTAAGTCCAGGGAGCAGGATTAGCCGGGTAGTGCAGGGTATCATCAGCCGGATAGAAGGCGTAC
>MESS01000107.1:178-2914 GCA_001771055.1 Caldithrix sp. RBG_13_44_9 | reverse complement strand
CCCAGGTTCATGATCATTCCGCTGTATTCCATTTTATCCTGCAAATAAATTCCCAGAATCCTTGGCCGTACCGGTTCAAGTCCCAGCCAGTCCGGGGTGGTTTTTCTCTCCAGCTGTCCATTTTCAATCAGCAGCTGCCGATTGCCATAGATGAAGGTGTAAGGTGCCCCATAAATTCCCCAAACCGTAAAATAGTTCAGATCATACAATGAGGATTCAAAGCCGGTTTTAATAGTGTGGTTTTTTCCGATTATAAGATTCAGATTCGACTTCAGGGTATAGATCTGGGTTAACTGATCAAAGAAACCGGTATAATCGGAATTTAATTCTAGGTATTCCGGTCTCACCGTGATGTTATTGATGGCATAGGAACTTCCCCAGGTATCGGATGAATCGGTGATATCGATGCTGTTCCAGTCTTCAGACTGGCTGATATCCCACCATTTTCCGGGCTGGTGTTCGGTGTATTGCCGGTAATAATAACCGGCACTGATATCATAAAAAATATTTTTATTCAGAAAGTGGGTGAACTTCAAGGAATACTGCTGGGTCTTAGTGAGCCCCTCAGGAAAATTCTGTGGAAGCAAACTGTATTCAATCAAGTAGCGGGTGATCTGGTTATAGTTATAGACTGCACCCAGGGTAAGCATGACATTTTGTTTGGCATTGACATAATTTACTTTGCCATTGATGTTATAGATCTCCACTGGTTGGTCTACTCTCACGTTGCCGGGATAACCGTCCTGGGCGGTGATCATTTCCCCAGAAAAGAAGAACCGGAAGCGTTTGGTAAAAGGAAAGGGACCGCTGGCACTGCCTACCCAGCGGCGGTAATCGGTGCGGTATTTATCTCCCTCAACCGGAACGGCCAGCTGGGCTTCAAACATTCCCTCATATTTTTCTCCCCCCTCGCGGGTGACGATGTTGACCACTCCGGACTGAGCATTGCCGTATTCGGCGGTGAAACCTCCGGTCATGATGGATACTTCCGAAATAGCTACACTGGGGACGGTAATTCCCTGATAGCCGAAGTGCACATCCTGTACCGGCAGGCCGTCAATTTCATAGATCGTCTCGCTGACCCGCCCGCCGCGCAAATGCATCCCGCGGAAATCAGTAGTTGCTCCGGCGGAAAGCGAGATCAGTCTCTCAAAATTATTCACCGGCATGATCTTCAGATCTTCAGCATCTACGAACTGAATGGTACTGGTATTGTCCTTCTGCACCACCGGCCTCTCCGCCACAATTTCGATCGCCTGTCCCTCCAGAACCGTGGGCTGCATCTTGAAATGTATGGTGGTGGTTTTATCGATATTCACTGTCACATTAGAAATAGTGATTGTGGTATAGCCAATCATTGAGGCGGTAATGGAATAATTTCCCGGGGGAATGTTAGGGATGAAATAAAATCCGTCGGCATCGGAGGCGGCACCAAGGTGGGATTCACGTATCACAATGTTCACCCCGATCAGTTTGTCGCCGGTATCCTGATCGATAATAATTCCGCTGATCTTACCGGTGGTGCCGGCCATAAGATCTGATAGAAAAAAGAGCAGTATTATTCTGGCGGATAATTTCATGAAGGAACCTCGTCTTTTGCTGGCAAAGCTATAGTATCCAAAGAAAAATATATTTTATTCTCAATTGGTTTGAGAATTAAGTACTATTGCTCTAACTAAAAGCTGAGAATGATTTGTAGAGTGGAAGAAAACTGTCAAGGTATCAATTATTTCTGAAAACACAGGAGAATGTAGGATCCGGCTGGCCATTGATTACCTCTCAAGTTCAGGGAAGATAGTGATTTCAAAAAAAATATCCAATAAAATTAATATAATAATTATAAGCGGTAAATTGATCAGACGGGAAGATTGAGCAAGTAATTAAAAGACAGTTATTAAAAAAAATTATGTTACCTCTTTTAAACCTTCAGACTTCATGGTTGAAATTGCATCCGCTCAAGTTAGCGGATGCAAACGTTCTATTTTCATATCGTTCCTTACCGGTTGTTTATAAATATCAGCAGTGGGCACCACGGCACTTGGAAGAGGCGATGGATTTTATTCGGAAGTATTCGGTAACAGATGAAGTAAAACCCGGGAACTGGAAACAACTGGGGATCTTTCTGAAAGATAATCAGAAGCTGATCGGGGATTGCGGTTTCTGCTTACAGGGTGAACAGGTTGAGATAGGTTATACCATTTCACCGGAATATCAGGGACAGGGATATGGGAAGGAGGCGGTAAAGGCATTGATCGATTTCCTGTTTCGGGCCTATCCTGGCAGAAAGATCATTGCCAGCACCGATCCGCAGAACTGGGCTTCTATGAGATTACTGGAGCGCTTACATTTTATTCAGAGCGGTTTCTTCCCCCGCAGTATTAAGATCCGCGGCCGCTGGAAGGATGATGTTCTGTTCACTATGACAAAGGAGGATTGGGTTTCAAACATACAGCGCAATCTCTAAAATATTTTCAGCAACCCATTTAGTTCTTACTCGTATTTTGAACTCAGTTTAATTCAACAGGAAGGAAGACATTCAATAAGAGGAATTTTAACACCTGTTATATGGAGAATTTGATGAGCCAACCCATCTTGAACCGGTCAATCGCTAAAGTGAATGGCATTCAGATGTTTTACCGCGATACGAATGTTGGGGTTCAATCCATCCTTTGTCTTCACGGCCGCTGGGGGCGGGGTGAGACCTGGAGTGACTTTATCAATCGACTTCACCGAAGA
>MESS01000107.1:0-137 GCA_001771055.1 Caldithrix sp. RBG_13_44_9 | reverse complement strand
CAGTAAATCAAGAGGACCATTCAGCAGCGAAACCATGGCAGCAGATTCGGAAGCGCTGATTCAATATCTTGGCTGTCAGCCGGTGATAGTGGTAGGTCATTCCATGGGGGGGTGGATTGCCGCCTATCTCACTGCCA
>MESS01000106.1:26236-26517 GCA_001771055.1 Caldithrix sp. RBG_13_44_9 | reverse complement strand
AAATAAGGATATTACAGTGTCCAGACATTTACTCGTTCTTTCTTTATTACTATTATTATTGGGGGCGCTCCAGGCTCAAAAATCTGAATTGTTTTCGGGAGGTGAGCCGATTTTCCACCGTGAGAAGAGCATTATCCCTTTCGAACTTCGGGGACATAAGATCTATGTGCCGATAAAACTCCAGCAATCCGGTAAAGTCTACCGTTTTATCCTGGATACCGGCGCCTTCAGCAGTGTCGGCGAAAATATTGCGGAAGACTTACAGCTCAACCGGGGAACCT
>MESS01000106.1:25643-26195 GCA_001771055.1 Caldithrix sp. RBG_13_44_9 | reverse complement strand
AAAGAGGAAATTTCCATCCGCCTGGGGGATATGGAGCTGGAAAATTTCCGGATCATTTCCATGGACTACTCTTATTTTTACCAGACCGATCCGGAGATGGATGGCTTTCTGGGATCAGACTTTCTGAAATATTTTTATGTGATCATTGATTACCGCAAGAAAGAGCTTACGCTTTCCCGGTATCCCATTTCACCGGCCACGAGTTCGCAGGAATACCGGGTGAAACTGCAGACCAACAATGCCGCTTCCCTTCCCAAGCTGGAAGGCCGGGTCAATCACCGCTGGTCCTGGAATAGTTTGATCGATACCGGAGCACCTTTTACCCTGGTATTTCCGCTTTCATTGATCGATGAACAGGACTGGCGCAACAGTCCACTGATCGAATCGATCGGGGTAATGGCCAGCTGGCCCACCAGTCCCATTCAGAAAAATTATCTGACCCGGATTGAAAGTTTTCAGATCGGCAAGCTGGAACTGTATGATATTCCGGTTATTTTTGCCAATACCGAAGACATTATTCTTGGACAGGAACTGCTTTCACAATTTCAGGTC
>MESS01000106.1:25386-25611 GCA_001771055.1 Caldithrix sp. RBG_13_44_9 | reverse complement strand
GCTTCCGGCCGGGAAAATTTTTGTTAAATCCAATTATTTTTCCAGCGGATTAAATGTGAACAAAACAGCCGATAACCGCACCGTTATTGTAGCCATATGGAAAGGATCGGCAGCAGAAAGGGCAGGTCTATCACTCAACACCGAGATCATCAAAATTAATTCACAGTCTGCAGATAGACTGGCATTGAACGAGATCAACCGGATGCTGAATGATGATCGGATAGT
>MESS01000106.1:23596-25354 GCA_001771055.1 Caldithrix sp. RBG_13_44_9 | reverse complement strand
GGGAAAGAACCGTCCTGTTGAAAAAGGCGCCATTGCTGCCGGAAAATGACTAACCACAGATCAGTCTCTTATCTTTTTTTCGGTTCTTCCAGCAGGATATTCAGCCAGTGCCAGAGCAGTTTTACCCCAAAACCAGTTGCCCCGGACGGGCGATAGGTTTTTTCCGGCATCTCATAAGCAGTACCGGCAATATCCAGGTGGGCCCAGGGTGTTTTTCGAATAAATTTCTGCAGGAATATAGCGGCGGTAATCACACCGGCCCCAGCTTTAGTGGACAGGTTCCGGATATCGGCCAGACTGCTTTTCATCAACTCCTGATACTCTTCCCACAACGGCAAGGGCCAGATTTTTTCCCCACTGTGCTGTGAGGCCTGCTCCAGGGTTTTTTGTAAAAATGGATCCCGGGTCAGGATAGCGGCAGCGTGATTACCCAGGGCGCTCACCACCGCCCCGGTAAGGGTAGCTAAATCTACGATATAATCCGGATGGTAATTCTGTTCCACATAGCTGAGCGCGTCTGCTAAGATCAGCCGGCCTTCGGCGTCGGTATCGATGATCTCGATGGTGTTACCAGAATAACTGTGGACAATATCTCCCGGACGGCTGGCTTTTCCGGAAGGCATATTCTCCACCAGTGGCATCACTGCCGTAACCTCGATGGGTAATTTTGCCAGACTCGCCATCTGCAGGGCTGCCAGGACTACTGCCGCCCCGCTCATGTCATATTTCATCTCTTCCATCTTTTTGGAAGGTTTGATAGAAATTCCTCCGGTATCAAAAGTGACCCCTTTTCCCACCAGCGCCACTTTTTTGCTGGCAGCGGGATGAGAATATTTTGCAATGGTGAGATTGGGCGGCTGATTACTTCCCTGCCCCACTGCTAACAGCGCTCCCAGATTTTTCTTCTTAAGATCCTGCTCTTGCAAAATCTCCAATTCCCAGTCCAATTGCTTTCCGATTTCTTCCACCTGCTGGGTGAAGCTTAACGGATTCATTTTATTGGAGGGATATTCCGCCAGCCGCCTGGCCAGATTGATGCTGTTTCCCAAATGCTGTCCCAACTCAAGATGAGAAAGGATCGTACTCTCGGCCACTGGAATCAGCAGATGGATCAGTTCAACCGGAGGCGGCAGTTCAGATTGATCAGTATAGAATTCCCGTAAACGGTAATTGGCAGTGAACATGGCTGCCACCACTTCCTGGAAAAATACTTCCACCTTTCCAGGAGCGGTGAATTCACTTCCTAAGTAAATGGCTATTTCTTTTT
Source organism: Caldithrix sp. RBG_13_44_9 (assembly GCA_001771055.1). Taxonomy (GTDB): domain Bacteria; phylum Calditrichota; class Calditrichia; order RBG-13-44-9; family RBG-13-44-9; genus RQOF01. The sequence goes on along the minus strand of MESS01000106.1, from coordinate 24,087 downwards.
CTTTCAACTCATTCGCAGCGGTGATAAAACCACCCCATAATTCCCGGGCGGTCTCCAAATTCCAATTTCCACGCTTCCCTGCTCCCACCAATACCATTGAAGGCAAATCAGGGTGAGTGGTAAAAACCACTCTTCTCTGATTTAATTTCGCTTCAAATCCGGGGTAATTGAGTATCTGTTCTATCGCAGGGACCATCTTCAGATTCAAGAACTGAAGGGAAGATGGGAAATTCCGCTGGTCACTGAAGACCGGCAGCATGAGTACTGCCGCAGATACCTTTTCAAAGTCCGAGCTGTGAAGAGTAATTTTCATATCGGTAAATCCGTCTGTTAAATGAAAAAGCCCTGCCTCACCAACTCAAACAGGGCCTATAACCTATTAATTATTAATTATTAACTATTAATTAATAATTATCTCGCTTCCCACGGGAAAGTGGTTCCTTTAAAGATCTGATCTTTGCGGCGTTTTTCCAGCAATTCTTTTTTATAAT
>MESS01000106.1:22924-23235 GCA_001771055.1 Caldithrix sp. RBG_13_44_9 | reverse complement strand
TGGTTTTCTGTCTGCCTTATATCATACTGGCACAACTTAAAGAAAATACCAAATTGCCAGCATTCTCACAGGTGGGTGTCCGGCCGAACAGCAATCTGATCCTGGGATTTTTAAATTCTGAAAAATTAAAAATGCATCATACTTTTTCCATGAGCTATATGAGCATGGGCCGAGCCGGCGGAATGATGGTAAACAGCTACCTGAATACTATCGAATATCAGATCAGTAATCCGCTATTTATGAGATTGAATCTGGGAATTGCCAACTCCCCGTATAATTCTTTTAATAATCCAGCCTTAAATAACACTCAA
>MESS01000106.1:14219-22894 GCA_001771055.1 Caldithrix sp. RBG_13_44_9 | reverse complement strand
TTTAACGAAAACAGCCTCATCAAAGTGGGAGTGGATGTTCGCCCCGGTTATTACGGCCCGGCTTATTACAGACCCGGATATTATCTTAATGATTATGAGTGGTAAAGCAGCTGAGGAGACGTTGAAGTTTGGCCAGAAGAATCCGGAGAGATTTATCCAATAAAACAATCAGAAAACTAGTTGATAAAAAATTTAAAGAGAGTCGCAAACCGACCGAGCATCCGCCAGCGACTACCTTTTCCTTCCGCATCGCTTTTAAACGGATCATTTACTTAGTCATATTCGCCAGCCTTATTTTTTTAGTCTATCGGGTGGCGAGTACTCCGGCTTTTCTGAATCTTTTTAAAGATCAGAAGCCCACCATTAGCCGGCGGAGCAATGGGCAGGAGAGGTCAACTCCTGCCGCATCTGCCAAACAGCCGGAAAAATCACCGGAACCTCAGCCTGTTCTGAAACCGGTAAAACAGAAAATGCAGGTGGAAGTCCTTAATGGCTGTGGAACAGCAGGCATTGCGGCTGTGGCGACCGACTTCTTGAGAAAATCGGATGTGGATGTCATTTACAGCGGAAATTTTAACCGCTTTGATATCAACCAATCGATGGTTCTGGACCGGTTGGGAGACAAGGATAACGCCGAAGAAATTGCCGATATTTTAGGCATCGAAACTGAACAGGTAAAAACCGAAATTAATCCAAACCGGCAGCTGGATGTAACGGTGATCCTCGGGAAAGATTACCCGAATCTCAAACCATTCAAAAAATAAACAGGGATATATTTTGAAAACAAATCAGTTGGCCCAGAGAGCAGCCGAATTGGCCTGGGAAAAAAAGGGAAATGATATTGTCATTCTGGATGTCAAAAAATTGACCGATGTGACGGATTATTTTATTATTATCAGCGGTGAATCCGAACTGCACGTGAAAGCACTCAGCGATTATCTGGAGGAAAAACTGGACCAAGATCAGATGAAAGTGTGGCATCGAGAGGGGTACAGCAATCTCAACTGGGTATTGCTGGACTATGTGGATGTGGTGATCCACATCTTCAAAGATCAAACCCGGCAATATTACCAGCTGGAAAAATTATGGGGCGATGCCCGCATTATCCGGATAGAAGAAGATGCAAAAAATAGAATCGTATTTGCAGAATAAAATCCAGCAGGCGCTGGAAAATTTATCCCTGCCGGCAGTTGATTACACTTTAAGTACCCCAAAAATTGAAACCCATGGTGACGTGAGCACCAATGTGGCCTTATTGTTGGCAAATCAAATTAAGCAGAATCCCCGTCAGCTGGCACAAAAGATCATCGAGAACCTGGAAATCGAGGATGAGGTTTTTTCCAAAATGGAAGTGGCCGGCCCCGGTTTTATCAATTTTTTCTATTCTTCCCGCTATCTGCAAAAAGTAGTGCGCACTATTTTACAGCAGGGGCGCCGCTTCGGGCGGGCTGATATGGGCAAGAAACAAAAAGCCCAGGTGGAATTCGTCAGTGCCAATCCTACCGGCCCACTGACCATAGGGCATGGCAGACAGGCAGTTATTGGGGACACCATCGCTAATTTTTTAGAATGGGCCGGTTATAAAGTGACCAGGGAATATTACTTCAACAATGCCGGCCGCCAGATGCGGGTACTGGGTGACTCGGTACGGCTGCGGTATAAACAGCAGCTCGGGGAAGCCGTTGATTTTCCGGAAGACTATTATCAGGGTGAATATATTAATGACATTGCCAAAAGCCTGAAGGACAAATATTCCAACTCCCTGCAGCAACGTGGGGAGCAGGAAATTGAAATTTTTCAGGAAGCGGCTGAGCAGGTCATTTTCCAGGACATCAAAAAAACTCTGAGTAGGATGGGAATTGAGTTCGATGTCTATTATAATGAGAAGGATCTCTATGACAACGGGGAGATCGAGAGGGTCATCCAAATCTTAAAGGAAAAAGATCTGGCCTATGAGAAAGAGGGAGCATTGTGGTTTCGTTCCACCTCTTTTGGATTAGAACAAGACCGGGTGATAGTTAAGAGCAGTGGTGAACCTACTTACCGTCTTCCTGATATGGCTTATCACCGTACAAAATTTGAACGGGGATTTGATCTGATCGTAGACATCTTTGGAGCCGATCATATCGCCACCTACCCGGATGTTCTGGCCGGCATTAAAGCTCTGGGCTATGATGAGTCAAAAATAAAGGTACTCATTCACCAATTTGTGACCTTATACCAGGGAAAGGAAAAGGTGAAGATGTCCACCCGCCGGGCTAATTTCATTACCCTGGATGAACTGATGGACGAAGTAGGGGTGGATGTCACCCGCTGGTTTTTTCTGATGCGCAGCATGGACAGCCATCTCAATTTCGATCTGGTACTGGCTAAAACCCAATCGGATGAGAACCCGGTTTATTATAATCAATATGCCCATGCCCGGATTTGCAGCATTCTCCGGAATGCCGCAGAACGAGGAATAACTTATGAGAGTCCGGCTACCCTGAAACTGCTGCAGGATTCCAATGAGTTCATGTTGATCAAAAAGCTGATGGATTTTCCAGCGATGGTCGAAAAGTGCGCCAGGGATTTTTCTCCCCATTTACTGACCCAGTATCTGTCAGATCTGTCCGCTGCTTTTCATAAATTTTATACCGAGTGCTGGGTTCTTACTACGGACAAAGAACTATCTCAGGCGCGCCTGGCCTTATGCCTGGCCACCAAAACGGTATTGGCCAACGGATTCTCTATCATTGGAGTGGCGGCACCGGAATCTATGTAACAAATGCTTCAGCCTGGGCAGGTCGGTTCAGTTATTTCCTTGAAACAAAATTAAGATGACAAGCAGGCAATATATTTGAGATGTAAAAGAAACAGTATACAATATACCAGAAACCTGGTTTTGACAATCGTAGGAATTTTGGAGAAGATATAATGTCAATATTGGTAGTAGGTTCAATTGCTTTGGATACGGTAGAGACACCTTTGGGAAAAGTGGTCGATTCTCCCGGAGGTTCTGCCCTTTTTTTCAGTGCAGCGGCCAGTTTTTTTGCCCCGGTGAAAGTGGTGGGGGTGGTGGGCGAAGACTTTGATTTTTCCATCATAAATTTTCTGGGCAAAAAGAAAGTTGATCTGAGCGGTATCCGGGTAGAACATGGTCAGACTTTCCGCTGGGGAGGCCGCTACCAGCAAAACATGAACATCCGGGATACCCTATATACTCATCTGAATGTATTTGAATCCTTCCAACCCGTTATCCCACCCCATTACCGGAAATGCAAGTTTGTATTTCTGGCCAATATTGATCCGGTACTGCAACTGCAGGTTCTCGATAATATGGATTCCCCCAGCCTCACCGTGCTGGATACCATGAATTTCTGGATCGCCGGAAGACGCCAGCAATTGATGGAAGTGATCCGCCGGGTGGATGTCATCATCCTGAATGATGAAGAAATTAAAGAATTAACCGGCCAATATCATCTTCAGCAAGCTGCTCAGAAACTGCTTCAATGGGGACCCCGGCTGCTGGTGATCAAAAAGGGAGAGCATGGAGCGGTGTTGGTATCCGCTAATGACTATTTTACTGCACCAGCTTATCCTGTTAATGAAGTTGTCGATCCCACCGGAGCGGGAGATTCTTTTGCCGGAGGATTTGTGGGATACCTGGCTACCTGCTCACGGCTGACCGACCTCAATTTCAGAAAGGCAGTAGCATATGGCAGCACGGTAGCTTCCTTTGCAGTGGAATCTTTCAGTTTTAATCGTTTACGGGAAGTAAGCCGCCGGCAAATAGAGCAGCGTTATGAACAATTCCGGAAAATGACTCACTTTTAATTTAGCGATAGGCAAGTTGCAGACCGGTTCGGCAATCTACAAACCGGGTTTTTAACAGTGAACGGGCTAGAGAGATATCCAGAGAGCAGTCCAGCGGCCGCCTGGCTTGCAGATTTACTTCCCGGGATTTTACCGGAATCAGCAAATTCTCATCCAGGTTAAAAATCGCACACAGCATTTTTCCCAGATCCAGCCGGGAGACTTTCTGCGGCCCTCCCAGATGAAGATATCCACAATAAGAATTTTCCACCAGCTCCCATAACGCACTCACCAGATCGTTCACCAGGATGGGGGTCCGGTATTGATCGGTGAAGGTATAGATCTGTTTTCCGGCATACAGATGCTGCAGCATGGTTTCGGTGAAGGAGGGTCGCCCATCAAGGGCCAGTCCATAGAACAGGGCCGGCCGTACTACTACCGCATCAGGGAGATTTTCCATAACATATTTTTCGGCAGCTATCTTGGTCTGGGCATAAAAATTAACGGGATAGGGTTCTTCGTTTTCTGAGTAATTTCCTTTCGTGCCATCGAATACCACATCAGATGATATGAAGATGAACCGTATTTTACGGCGGGCTGCAAAATCAACCAGGCGGCAGGTGGCTGAATAATTGGTCCGTTGAGCCAGCTCCGGCTGAGTCTCGCACTCATCGATGGAAGCCATGGCGGCAGTATGAATAATAACCCGGGGTTTTAAAAGCTGCAGTTTTTTCCACTGCTCGGCCAAAAAATCCAGCTTTAAGAACCGGATCTTATCTCCATAGGCTGCCGGTTGATGGTAGCGGTATTGGGCAATCAGTTTATATTTTTTAGAGGAAAACTTCAGGAGGTTCCGGCCGAGAAATCCGGAACTGCCAGTGACTAGAACCGTCGGTGTCTTGGCCTGGGGCATATGTTACCAGCTTATCCTCAAATTCAACTGTACTCGTTCTTCATTATATCTATTGGTATGGTACAACAGAGACAGCGAAGAGCTCTGTTCTGATGATGGTTTATTCTCTTTATGAATTAACCGGATGACATCAATGACACTCACTATCCGGTTGAGGATGAAGGCACCAACAATAAAAGTTGCCCGCCGTTCCCAGTCATGCTCTTGTACCCGAAGATTGTTGTAATAACTCTGATTGTCCTTTGAGTCCCACTGCCAGTAATACAGTTCCGATTCGGGATAGACTGCCTTTAAATTCCGGTTGCGCAGTTGCTGTTCATTAAAGTCATAAAGATTATCGGCTGAACCGATGTCTATCCAATACTGTTCGCTCTTATCATACTGGCTGGTGCCAGCATGTACTGCCGAATACGCCTGATAATTTTTTTGAATGACATCGGCATAGGCATTGGTCCCAAAATAGCCCATCCACAACAGAGCTTCCGCTCCAAAAAAGAATTTTGCCCGATTCTTTTCTCCCAGGCCCCACTGTCCCGCTCCCGGAATAATCAAAGAATAAAGAATATATTTGGCCTTTGATCCGCCGGAAGAATGTGACTCCACTTTCTGTTCAGCCTGGCTGACAAATGATGGTGAGAAATTGAGCGGCGATTGGGCCAGCGAAACAGAAAGGGATATTATATTCAGCAGAACGATGAATGCCTTCATGCAAAGTTTCCTTAAACGGTAACTAATTTAACCTGAGGCGGCGGGAAATCCAAACAACCTGAGATTTCTTCAGAAAATCTGGATTTCTGCTACCATTTTATATTCATCCCCAGCATATTGAGATATTCATTTTTATACCGGTAATTCTGGTAACTCATTTCCATTTTAACCTGCCGCCGATTATAACCGCGGGCAGTGAAACCGGCATCAATGGCTGAAATAACATGATTGATCAGCGCAACCATCAGCCCATACTGTGAGACATCATACAGGCGGTTACTTTCGTCCCGCATACTCATATAATAATCATTGCCTTCAGTGATATTATCCGGGCCGCTATACTGGCGATCGAAACTGGCATCACCCCAGGCATTGCCAAATTGCATGGGATATTTTCCGATCATTTCATAGTATTGCTGGGTCTTGCTGGAAGGAAGACGATGACTGAACTGATCAGCTTCTACTTCCCGCAAGGTAGAGATGATGTTTTCCTGGTTAGCGTTATAATAATCTTCAGGTATCAGATACCAGTATCCACCGTTAGGTGCCGTTACCGGTGGATCAATGGGAAAAAGTTCGGGTCCGGTATAATTCGGATCATTGGTTGCTACCCAATTGACATAGGACCAGTAGCGGTATTCTGACCAGTTCTCATTGGCATAGACTTTAAACTCACTATCTTTTTGATCACCCTTTTTATCGTAGCTGAAGTACACCGCCCAGGTTCCCACTTCTGCCGCAAAAAAGATTGCCGCTTTGATATAGGATTTGGAATAAAACTGACCACTGCCGGGAAGGATAGCCGAAAATAAAACCGATTTGCTTACCGAACGGGTATCAGGATTATTTTGAGCTGAAACCTGACCGGCAGTCTGACCGGTCTGCTGACTGGCGGCATTTCTCAGTGCCAGGCGGCGGGCTAATAACTCTTCCTTCCCCCAGTTAAAAGGCAGTTCAGCATAAAGAGACCAGGAGCATAATAATGAAAAAATAACGGTGATGAATTGAAACTTCATTTGAATCTCCTCAGCGTTTGATCCAGGCGGATGTCAAAATCAAACAAAATTCCAAAATAGAATTTCCATTGACGCTCATATTCGATGTCCTGGTAGCGGGCACGTTCTACTGGAAAAGCGGCTTCAAAAAATACCCTGGTAGGAAACATATACCAGGAATAAGAATCCAGCCGTAACTGCACTCCGAAGTCGGACTGGAAATCATCCCAGTTTACTGTGTCGCCACTCCAGGCATCCCCATACTGATAAAATGCGCCCAGGTAAATTTTATGCAGATACCAGTTAAATATCTGAAAATTTAATTCTCTGAACAGTGGAAAACGGTAGGTAACGGTACCGATGGCCAGTTGTTGACCGCTGATGCTGTAGTAGCTGAATCCTTTGAGACCCACAAACCCCCCGGCAAAAAAGTGAAAGAAGTCATCCACTTCCTTATCGATGTATCCCCCTTGGGCCCGAAATGATAATGAATGGTGTTTGGTAAACGGAACTGCGAAATATTGTTCGAAATCCAGGTGGAAGCGGTTGAAATAATATTTGCTGTACACTTCGTCGATATCACCACCCTGAGTGGAAAAGTCATCCAAAAAGCGGTTCCATTCATGGGTATAGCGGAAGGCAACAGTATACCCTTTACGGGGATTAACTTCCCGGTCAAGGTCCGGAAAAATTTTATCCCGGCGCAGGCGCAAGGAAAACACATGTCCCCGCAGATAGGTATAACGGAATTCAGGAAAAGAGATCAGCTCCTGATTGGCCAGGTCATAATAGGTATAGGGATCGATATTTGCCCGGTATAAACTGAAGATATAGGAAATCTCCCAGCTGAAATGTTCCCGGAATTTGCTTCGTAAACCAATATCAGCTTCTATAAGATTAAAATTGACTTTTATCTGGTCATTCGAGACATAGAAACTGTCCGGATCATAGAATTCATCTACCACCCTGGCGGACTGATTATAGAATTCCAGAAAGACAGTCGGTTCAAAAAGATTGAATTCGCTGACAATAAAGAAGTTATATTCGCGGTCCATGTTCACATCAAACCCGCCAACCAAAAACATTTTATTGATGATCTCATTGGAATAAAAGTATAATCCCGGCTTAATGGTACCATAATCGATGAAGAGGCGCGGCATCACTCCCAGTGGCCCAAAACTCCTTTTATAAGGACGGCTTAGCAGCGGCTGGTAGGTATGATCCTGATTATCTAATCTGGGAATTTTAGCTTCATAATTTTCATCATAGGTCAGATACTCCCGGGGAATTTCATTCACCTTCTGAATCCAATGGATTTTGTAGCTCTGGTCTTTATATAAGGAATAAGCCAGGTCACCCCGGGAATTGATACTGGGCATAAATGCCCCGCCGGTCACATTGGTATGGGCTTTCCTCTCACCTGTTTCCGGGTTATAGGAATAAATATTATAAATTCCGGTCTCATCGCTGGCGTAGAAAATTTCACTGCTTCCGGGACGAAAACTGGGATAGCGTTCATCGCAGGCCGCATTGAGCACAAATTCCATCTCTCCGCCGGCAGCCGGGATGCGGGCAATATCACGGCAGAAATCAATCGAAGTGTCAAAGACAATAAAACTGTCATCGGGTGACCAGCGGGGATGATAAATCTGGCGCCCATCAGTGAAGCGGGTCAATTGCTCAATATCCTGTCCCCAGATTTCAACTTTGCGAAAATAGTGTTTCCACTCCTTCTTTTTATCTTCCGGTATTTTTTCCAGCAGTTCATGCCGGTAAAGATCATAATAGCGGGTATGCCATAACTTCTTTTTCTTGATCCAGACAAATTCATCCAGAGTCAGGGTGAATAAATTAGTGAGACCATCGCTGTGCACCACAAATACCAGTTTCCGGCCATCATGGGACCAATCAGGATTAGAAGCCCGCAAACCCTTGGTCAATTGCAGGGTCTTGTGCCGTTTGAGATCATATACATAGATGTCGTAATAACTGCTGCCATTAGCTTGCAGGTCGGTCTGTTTGGCGAAGGCCAGATAACGTCCGTCCGGTGACCAGCTGAGAGAAGAGGCAATGGGTCCGGTTAGAATTTTCTTCTCTCCGGTTTTGATGTCCATTACCGTGAGCGCATTGCTGGAGAGGTAGTCCGAAATGCTTTGCAGATAGGCCAATTTATCACCTTCCGGTGAGAACACTGGATGGATATTGCCTATTCCTTTTTCCTGCAGCGGAGTTCCTTCGGTAATATTCTGCCGGACATTTGCTAT
>MESS01000106.1:10516-14185 GCA_001771055.1 Caldithrix sp. RBG_13_44_9 | reverse complement strand
CATAAGCGGTAGCTACTGTCCGCCGAAATTCCGGTGATCTTTTTCATGGCACCGTTAAAATCCAGAGTGGTAATGGCCGAAGCCTGGTGGGAAAGATCCAGCACGACACTGTCCCCAAAAGTGCGAGTAATAAAATTAACAAAGGCATATCCTTGGTTATAAGCCGATTCATTGCCGATACTGTTCTTCCCAAAGACCCCCATTTCATTAAGATCCAGAAGCTTTCCATTCAGCACCCGGTCACGTAAGATCATTTCGCGGTGTGAATCCCGGTAATCAAATCGTTTGGATGGGGACTGGAACTGGGCGACTCCCTCGGCGAACCAGGTGGGGATGGTAACCCCGGAAATGGGATAGGATACCAGCACATCCGGAAATCCCCGCACCACATCCGGTCGCCTTTCCCCCTCGTATCCAAAAATCTGAAACCAGCCAGCCGGGATGTTGGTCCCAAACTTAAATGCCCTCTGCATGGAAACAATATGGGTGAATTCGTGACTCACCACATCCCGCAGCCAGTGATGGGTACCCCGCAGGATATAGTCCATGCTCTCCGCCCAGATCTCGATCTTGTTTTCGTAGAAATAGGCTCCGCCGTTGGAATAATCGTCAGTGTCACGGATAATGAATTCGGTTTTCCGCTCCGGCCAGTGTTGATAAAGGCCGGTAACGTGAGGGTAAATTTCCTCGGCTATCTTCGCCACCAGATTGGCGGTGCGCTCAGTCCCCTGATGATAATGGACAATAAAGTGCTCAGTCTGAACACTTTGCCAGTAAAGTTCAGGGTGATTATACTGTTCAGGTTGAGCCTTTAGAGAGGCTGCTAAAAGCCAAACCATCGTTATTACAACCGGAAGAATTTCTAGAAATGTATGAGGTAAGAATCTGATTTTTATCAATCTTTTTCTCTTCATTGCTTACAACTAAAAACTACTTTTACTGAACTGAAATTATCCCCAAGTTTCCCATCTCAGAAGCGAAAAATTCAGTATTATTTTACCACCGCAATCTTAATAATCCGGACTTCTTGTTTCTGATTACTCTTCGCCTCGATCCGGGCCAGATATACCCCGCTCTGTACCGCTTGTAAATCCCAGCGGATTTCATTGTCAGTCCGCGGGTAACCGCTTCCGGTAAACTCGGTTACCAGATCTCCGGCCAGATCATAGATTTTTATGTTGACCTGGGCTTCATCAGTCAGGTAATAACGGATAAAAGTAAAATTCTCGATATTGGGATTGGGCCAGTTATATACCAGCTTTTCCGGTAACAGCTGGTCATACCGTTTTTCCTCGGGCGGATAGGGATTCGCAGGCAATGGATTATTATTGCGATTACTGTTCATTTCATCATAATAGATCTGGTTCCAGCCGAAACGGTCAAAAGCAGAGGCCAGATCCCACAGATAGAGTCTGCCCTGCCGGGTCACGGCGGCAATTTCCACATCACCATCTCCATCGATATCAGTAAGCAGCGGTGAGACCAGCAGCGAGTCTCCCACCGCCAGCGGGAAATCGGCCAGGCGATTCCCTGCCTCATCAAATCCGTCAATAACTCCGGAGGGATCGGTGACTACCAGGCCGATCACCTGCCGCGCCGACTGATCAAAAAAGAGATTCAGCAGGGGTGAGAAAGGCAGGATTACTTCACGATCGGGATCGTATACTTGAACTGGAAAATCGCTGGATTGGGTGAAATTATAATTAAAGGAATGGAGCCGGTTATTTCCGGTTACGAAATAAATAACATGATCACCCTGCCCTTTCAGGAAGGGATGAGTAATTAATGGAGAGTTGAAACGGAAAATATTTTCTTCGGCAATTGATTCTCCGGTTCGCTCCAGCAGTAAGAACTCACCTTGGCGGGTGAGGGCAACCGCTTCATCTCCCATTGGAGAAGAATAAGGCAAATTTATTTCCTGAACAAAAGTTGCATCACGAAATACCCGGCCCGACTGGCTGACGCTGTATAATTGATTCTGGGCATTGACATGAATAAAGCGGATGGCTTCGGTGGTAATCAGCTGTGAATCCAGAGTTATTCCACTTGAAGCAACATTCAATTGATAGATATAACCTGTTTCTGTACCCCAATAAATTTTCACTGAACTGTCCGGCTCAATAATACCCAGCGGATAGGTAGTAATATCGGCAGCAAGATGCATGGGTGCAAAAAGGGTATTAACAGTCCTGTTAGCAAGTAAAGAAAATCCAAAAACCGACCCATCATTTGCCAGCACTACCAGGCCTTTAGATTTCAGCCCGCTGCGAAATGGATTATTGAACAGGACAGGGGGGGTAACAGGCAGCTGCCCGATGTCGCTGACCAGAAACGAATCACTTCCCCAGCTGGAATAACCGCTTTCCCCGATTGTCAGGATTTTTCCGGCATCAGTTAACAGCAGTAAATCCTGCTTCCCATCAAAGTCCAGATCGGAATTTTTCATAGAAATAATTTTTCCGTAAATCAACGGATCGATCGTCACCGGGAAATTCTGCTGCATGATATTTATTTCCAGCTTGAAGCTCATCGCCGAATCCGGTGATGAAAAATCAAAAATATTTATGTGACTGTTCGCCCGGTGGTAATAGCTGCGGCTGTCCGGTTGGCTGCCGGTGGAAAATGTATTTTTAAAGACCGGCGAGGTGTTTTCCGCATACCACATATCGAGAATCCAGCCAATTTCCGAACCGTATCCCGGGCTGAGAAAATCGTACGCCTGTCCAATATCCTGTGAGCCGTCAGCCTCTTCCAGGTCCACCCCGCGGTGATCCGGATCGGCATTAATGCGATTCTCCTGCTGGTTTGCATCGATGACTCGCTCATCGATATGCCAGATCAGGCAGCCGCTGCCGGGAAGGCCCAAATCCGGATTTTTAATATCAATTAAAACGCCGCGCGGGCTGAAAGTTGCCTCATCGGCAAAATAGCTTATTAAAACTTCCCGGGCGGAAGCGCGATCTGGACGACTAAGAGAAAGCTCGTACTGCAGACTGTCAAAGCTCAACCCACCGGTATAGCGGTTTTCTACTAGAAAATATTCATCCGCATTGACAGGGATCCGGTATATTTTATCGGAACCGGTTGAAAGGGTGGAATACACCGTGAACTCATCCTGCAGGGCATAGGAAATTTCCAGAGGTGTTTCCCAGCCGGCATTCATGCGGGTCCAGGCCGAAGGCAGGGCAGGCAGCAATCCATCACCATTAAACAGTCCCACATCCATCAGATCGAAACGGCCCACGCCGCTCCGGCGGGTCACCGGACTGAACAGATCCAGCCAACCCAGCTGGGAGCCGAAATTAGAGGTCAATATTCCGTTAAGTCCCAATTCGATGCCGGCCTGGCTTTCGGTTTCCGGGGCAATGATACCATTGGACACCTGAACCGATCCGTTGTCTACCTCAACTGCCGCAATGTCCAGATACTCCAGTAAAAAATCGGAAGTAATAAATAATGAAGGAATATCCTGCGGAGTTTCATCGAAACCGAGGTCAACATCTTTGCCAACCCCGGCATGAAAAATGATAAAACTCTGATAACGGCTGAAATCGATGGCCGGATCTTCATCCGCTTTTAAAATAGCGTCCCGGAACAGCCGGGCCAGCCCGGCATTATTTTCATCCGGAGTGCGGTTGGGATTGTAATGGGTCATCGGTTGATCTAACT
>MESS01000106.1:3819-10508 GCA_001771055.1 Caldithrix sp. RBG_13_44_9 | reverse complement strand
CACCCGGATAGCCAGAATGCGGATGGAATCGGGAGCAAAGAGCGAAGCCGCTGTTAATTTTCCAGAAATTACGCTGAACAAAAGGGTAAGGTACAAACACGCTATGATCCTCATTACCAGAGTCCATAATTCGTTTAAAGATGATAGGGATACCTTCCCCGTTTCCGCGGGGAAGGCATGCCAGGAATTGTCAGAATTTTATACCGAGGGAAAAGCGCATGGTATCGGAAAGCGGACTGTCTTCCACTGAGCCTAATATATAACTGAAATCAAATCCAAACAGGGAATAACGCAATCCACCGCCAAAAGTATAGAATTTCCTGCCGCCTGCACTCGGGTCTTCATAAAAATAACCGGCTCGCAGGGCAATGAGATCGGTATACCAGTACTCAGCTCCGATGGAGTGGGTGAACTTCGTAAATCCATCCTCATCAGCCCAGGCAGAATAGAACATAGCTTCGAATACTCCGTCCACGGAGGTACTGTCACGATGTACCAGTAACCGGTTGGTTTCATAGATAAAGGTCAGAGTATTATATTGACTCTTCACCAGGTGATAGGCCAGTCCCAATCGCAAGTTTGTGGGGAGCGGGTCGGCCTGGGTGTAATCCACATAAGAAATCTTTGGTCCTACATTGCTGAGGTTGGCACCCAGACTGAGTTTCTTGGCAAAACCCGGATGCCAGAGCACTCCCAGATCAACCGCAAATCCGGAGGCGATGCCCTTTCCTTTTTCTGCACCAACTGTGACCTCAATGGGTGAAAGCCGGGAGTAAATGTATTTTAAATTGACTCCAAGTCCTAAATTAGATTTTAGTTTCAAGGCATAACTGCCGGTCACCGATACTTCGCTGCTGTTGAAGCGGCCCAGTTCCTCGGGACCGCCTTCACCGGTATAGATACTTTCCCCGTAACTGATGTATTGGATAGCCATACCCAATGTCCCCACATCCTGCCAGTGATAACGGCCGGCGGCGTAGTCATAATACATATCGGACAGATTAAACTGCGGCAGCCAGTTCACATGCATCAGAGTAACTTCGCCTTTTTTATCCACTTCAGGATCTTCGTATTGGAAAGCCAGCCCGGCCGGATTCCAGTAGATGGCAGTAGCATCATCTGCTAGGGCCACGCCAGTTTCACCCATCCCCCCCTGTCGGGCACCGGGATTGATGATCAGGAAGAGAACGGTAGCTTCCCCCTGGGCAAAAACCGGACTGAGAAGAAATGGACTCAGGAAAATGATGGTCAGGAACCACAAAATCGTTTTCATGAAAACCTCCATAATAAAAACAAAAACCGAATGTTATCGTTCACCAACATTACATTCGGTTGTAATCGTTGGGTGCAAAATATTTGCTAAGGACATTTAATACTTCTAATATTTTTTATAACAGCTAAAATTTTTTATCCTTAACAAATACCGATAAGCACCCTCAACATTTTAATGGCTGAAAAATTTATTACTCGAACTCAGTAAAAGCAAACTAAATTTGGAAAAATCTAATGTTACTCAAATATAAATAAGTTTTAAGTTCCGCTATAGATTCACATCACAAACTACTAAATGCGTAATCGGAAGAAATGTTTCAAACTTTATAAAATAACCGGAAAACAAAAAAACTTAAAACAGATAAAACAGTTTGAGAAAAGTATTCGGTAATACTCCCAGATATAGAATACTCAGGATGGATAATAACAGCACCAGCCGGGTACCAGCCATGATTTCAATTTTTTCCGCTCCTTCTTCTGGTTTATACATGTACATTGCCACCACAATGCGCAGATAATAATAAACCGAGATCACCGAGTTAATCACTCCGATAATGACCAGCCACAGATATCCGGATTGCATGGCTGAACTGAACAGATAGAATTTGCCAATGAAACCGGCGGCAGGCGGAAATCCGGCCAGACTGAACATGCATACCGCCATGACCAATCCGATGAAGGGATTGGAATAACCTAATCCATGGAAATAGTTAATTTTGGTCTTCTTCTCTTCTTTAGAACCGACCAGTTCTGCTACCGCAAAGGCCCCCATATTCATAAACAGATAAACCAACAGGTAGAACACCACACTGGGTATGGTCAAATCATTGGCCGACACCACTCCTACCAGCAGATAGCCGGCATGGGCAATGCTGGAATAGGCCAGCATTCTTTTGATATCATCCTGCACCAGGGCCATAACATTTCCCACCGTCATGGTCAGCACAGCCAGAATCCAAAATATATCAGCCCATTGAAAGGAAATAAAATTGGCACTCTGGATGAACACTCTTAAAATAGCAGCAAAGCCGGCGGCCTTGGCCCCTACTGCCATGTAGGCAGTAACCGGCATGGGTGAACCCTGGTAAACATCAGGAGTCCACATATGAAACGGAACCAGCGCGACCTTAAAACCGAAGCCTACAATCAGCAGCCCCAGGCCAATCAGACTCAATACATTGGCATCGAGGGAATTTTTAGTAAAATATTCCATGATCGCTTTCAGATCGGCACTTCCAACCACTCCGTAGATCAGGGCAATTCCATATAAAAGAAAGCCGGTAGCAAAGGCGCCCAGCAAAAAATATTTCAGGGCTGCTTCCAGTGAATATTTGTTATCGCGCCTGAAACCGGCCATGACATAGAGAGCAATAGACATGGTCTCCAGGCCGAGGAAAATGATCATCAGGTGACCGGCGCTGGCCATCAGCATCATACCGGTAGTTGCCAACAATACCAGAGGGATGAATTCAATAAATTCCAATTCCACGAATTCAGAATAGTTGATGGTCAACAGCAGGCTGAAGGCAGCGGTGGTCAGAAAAATAAAATTAAGGATGATTGATAATTGATCCACCCGCACCATCTCACCGAAGGCCGAGTAGTTTTGCCCCCACAGCAGAACATTGCCCGCAGCTCCCAGAATAATTCCGAATAAACCAATATAAGCCAGCCATTTATGTTTAGATTTCGGAATAAAAACTCCCAGTCCCAGCATTAGAATCCCAAATACTGACAGAACCAGATGGGGTAGAATTCCTAAAAAATCTGATGTTTGTAGATTCACAGATATCAAAAGTCAACCTCCAAAAGTACCGATATTTATTTTCCGCCCGCTTGTTTATTGTCATCTGCTAAAAAGGAAAGAAAACTCTTAAAGTCCAGAACGCGGTTTTCCAGCTGTAAATTTACCTGAGCTTTTTTTACCCGCTGGATGAGGTGGTTCACACTCGCCTCAGTTTTCTGGGTAAAAGTACTGGGATAAATCCCGATCCAGAAAATGAAGATAATAATGGAGATCAGTGCCACCACTTCCCGCAGATCCAGATCCACCAGTTTACGGTTCTCTTCATGGGTGATAGTTCCAAACATCATCCGCTTATACATCCACAACAGATAGACCGCGGCAATAATAATTCCGGCCGTACCCAGAACGGCAAAAGTTTTATTGACCATGAAGGTTCCCACTAAAATCAGGAACTCACCCACAAAGCCGTTGGTACCGGGCAGTCCCAGAGAGGAAAGACAGACAATCAGGAACAGCGAGGCGAAGATGGGCATGGATTTACTGATTCCGCCGAAATCTTCGATCAGCCGGGTGTGACGCCGTTCATAGATCATTCCCACTGCCAAAAACAGCGCCCCGGTAGAGAGACCATGATTGATCATCTGAAGGATCCCACCCTGCAATCCCTGCACCGTCATGGCAAAAATTCCCAGCATCACAAATCCCAGATGGGCCACCGAGGAATAAGCCACCAGTTTTTTGATATCATCCTGCACCATGGATACCAGTGCACCATATAATATCCCGATCACTGCCAGGATAAAAAACAACTGGGTGAAGTAGAGCGAGGCTTCCGGAAAAATAGGCAGGTTAAAACGCAAGAAACCATAAGTCCCCATCTTCAATAAAACTGCTGCCAGGATAATTGATCCGGCTGTGGGTGCTTCAACGTGAGCATCCGGCAGCCAGGTATGCAGCGGGAAGAGCGGCACCTTGATGGCAAAAGCCAGGGCAAAAGCCAGGAATAACCAGACCTGTTTTCCGAAAGGGATACTCAATTGATACATTTTCAGAATATCGAAAGTATAGATCCCGGTGAAATTATGATTCAGGAAGTAGAGATATAAGATTGCCGCCAGCATCAGAGCTGAACCGACCATGGTGTAAATCACGAACTTGATGGCAGCATAAATCCGTCTGGGGCCGCCCCAGATCCCGATGATCAAATACATCGGGATGAGCATGGCTTCCCAGAAGATATAGAATAACACCAGATCCAGGGCTGAAAAAACTCCCAGCATTCCGGTCTCTAGGAACAGGAAAGTGATCATATATTCCTTCACCCGGTAGGTGATAGCGTGAAAGGAGGCCAGAATCGCAATCGGGATCATGAAAGCGGTTAACATATACAGCAGAATGCTGATGCCATCCAAACCCACCCGGTAGTTGGCGCCGATGGCCGGAATCCAGACCGCCAGGGTTTCAAACTGAATATCGCTTACTCCGGAACGGAAAGAGCAAAACAGCGGAACAGACAGTAGGAAAGTAACTAAACTGATGAACAGTGCCCAGATCTTTATGAGTTGTTCTTTTTCTTTCGGAAAAAACAGCAGGGTGATCACACCAGCCAGTGGCAGAAAGATCGTCACATTTAAGAGAAGCTGCGGATTCATGAAAAAATCTCCCATCATCTTACATCAATAAGTAATAGGCCAGAATAATGATTGCGCCCAGAATGATAAAAGCCGCATAGTTCTGTACATAACCGGTCTGAATGCGGCGGGTGAAAAAACTCAACAGCAGCATTAACTTTCCGGTCATGTTGACAAAACCATCAATGATGACATTATCAAAAAATTTCCAGAGCCACAGGCTGGCCTGCCACAGCGGCTGATAAACTAGCGAATTTAAAATTTCATCCACATAATATTTATTGTATAACAACCGATAGACACCGGCAAACCGCTGTCCAACTTTCAGCGGATCAATACTGCCTTTGACATACATCAGATAGGCCAGGGAAATTCCCGCCACCGCAGCCAGAACCGACATTCCCATCAACAGGTATTCGGTAGTATGCGAGGGATGTGAAAAATGCAGATGACTCTGAGCCTGGGCGAAGACCGGAGCTAAAAAGTGTTCGAAATGATTACTGCCTCCTAAAATCTGTGGTATGCCTACCCAGCCGCCGATCAGCGCTAAAATAGCCAGCAACATTAGCGGAATAGTCATCACCTTTGGCGATTCATGAATGTGATGCTCCACTTCATGAGCTACCCGGGACTTCCCGAAAAAGGTGAGGAAGACCAGCCGGGACATATAAAAGGCGGTTAACAGTGCACCCGCTACTCCAAATCCCCAGACCCAGGGACTGTAGGCAAAGGCCTTGGCTAAAATTTCATCTTTGGAGAAAAAACCACTCAGCGGGGGAATTCCGCTGATGGCCAGCCAGGCCACGATAAAGGTGATGGCGGTGGTTTTAATTTTGGGATAGAGTGCACCCATCTTATCAATATTGGTTTCATTGGCCAGGGCATGCATCACCGAGCCGGCCCCAAGGAACAAAAGGGCTTTGAAAAAGGCGTGGGTCATCAGGTGAAAAATTCCTGCCGCATAGGCACCCACTCCTACCCCGATGAACATGTAACCCAGCTGGCTGATGGTACTGTATGCCAATACTCTTTTAATATCTTTATTTACCAAGGCCATAGTGGCAGCGAACAGGGCGGTAAAGGTCCCGATGATCACTACCACCATCATGGTTTCCGGAGAGAGGCTGAAGAGCGGATTAAAACGAGCCACCATGTAAACGCCGGCCGTCACCATGGTTGCAGCATGGATGAGGGCGCTAACCGGAGTAGGACCCTCCATGGCATCTGGTAACCAGATATAGAGCGGGAACTGAGCCGATTTGCCGGTCGCCCCCAGGAATAGCAGCAGAGCAGAAGCCGTCAGAACTCCGGCACTGACCAGTTTATCGGTTTGAGAAAATATTTCACTGTAATTGATGGTTCCCAGGGTAGTGAAGATCAACATGATTCCCAGTGCGAATCCAAAATCTCCCACCCGGTTGGTGATGAACGCCTTAAAACCGGCTTTGGCGGCCGATTCTTTTTCGTACCAGAATCCGATCAGCAGATAAGAGCACAGTCCCACGCCTTCCCAACCCAGATAGAGCAGCAGAAGGTTGTTACCCATTACCAGCATCAGCATGGAAAAAATGA
The DNA here is from genome assembly GCA_001771055.1 of Caldithrix sp. RBG_13_44_9. GTDB lineage: Bacteria > Calditrichota > Calditrichia > RBG-13-44-9 > RBG-13-44-9 > RQOF01. The sequence goes on along the minus strand of MESS01000106.1, from coordinate 4,286 downwards.
ACAGATTCAGATAGGAAAAATAACGGGCCACTCCGGGGTCACCGTGCATATAGCCAATGGAATAGAGGTGAATTAAAAAACCGACCCCGGTAACCACCAGCATCATCACGATGGACAATTGATCCACTTGCAGGCCGAACGTCGCTTCAAAGCTGCCGGCTTTGATCCAGCTGAAGTAATCGCCATTAAAAATTTCACCCTGCAGGACGCGGGTAAAGGCAATAATCGACAGGACAAAACTGCTGAAAACGGTAAGATTGGCGATAACGCCGGCTTTTTCTTTGATCCAGCGACCGAAGATCCCATTGATCAGAGCTCCCATCAATGGAATCACAGGAATTAACCAGATAAAACTACCCATTTATTTCATTCTCCAGGATTAACCTGTTTGCCTTTGGCCAGTGCTGACGAAGTGAATCCGCTCCTGGCTACCATTTTAATAATTTGATCTCATCCACATGCACGGT
>MESS01000106.1:0-3810 GCA_001771055.1 Caldithrix sp. RBG_13_44_9 | reverse complement strand
CCGGTAAATGGCAACAATAATGGCCAGTCCAACCGCCACCTCGGCCGCCGCTACCACCATTACCATGAAGACAAATATCTGCCCTTCCACGCTTCCTAAATAATTGGAAAAAGCGATAAAAGTGAGATTAACGGCATTCAGCATCAATTCAATGGACATGAAGATGATGATGGCGTTCCGACGGACCACTACCCCAATAACGCCTAATGAAAACAATATCGCACTCAGGATAAGAAAATAGGAAATGGGAATTCCCTGCATGTTACCAACCTTTATTCTTTAGAGACTGATAATTTTTTCTTTGAAAGGAACAGCGCCCCGGCCATGGCCACTACCAGCAGTACCGAGGTGATTTCAAAAGGCAGCAGATAGGTGCTGAACAAGGCCGAACCGATATTTTCCACTGTCCCGATCTCACTTGCTTTAGTGACTGATTCTTTGTACTGCTGAAAACCTGAATATCCCAGCTCCAGAAAAAGTATGACAGCCATTGGGATAGCTAAATATTTCATGTATTTAAAAGCCCCTCTGGCTTGAGCTTCGGCTTTGATATTCAGAAGCATGATCACGAACAGGAACAGCACCATGATCGCCCCGGCATACACCGCGATGTGGACGATGGCGATAAAATGTGCCAACAGCAGGATATATATACCGGCCAGTGAGAAAAGAGTGAGGATCAGGAAGAGCGCACTGTAGATCGGGTTGCGGTGGGAGATCACCATTACACCTCCAAACACCGCCAGAAAAGCAAAAGTGAAAAATAATATCAATTGAATCATGGCTGCATTGTCCTCATACTATTCCTAAGAAAAGATCGCGATTCCCAGACCCGTCAAAACGATATTGAATAATGCCAGCGGCAGCAGCGATTTCCAGCCCAGGTTCATTAACTGATCATAGCGGAAGCGCGGCAGGGTCCAGCGAACCCAGATGAAAAAGAACAGCATAAAACCGGTTTTGATCACGAAAGATAAAATTTGAATCAGCTGTTCCCATAAGATCGGTAAATTCAGAAACTCTAAAATACCGAAAGGCACCTGCCAGCCGCCCAGGAACAGGGTAACCATCAGGGCCGAGGAAGTAATTAAATTGGCATATTCCGAAAGCATAAAAGCGGCAAATTTCATGGAACTGTATTCGGTGTGATAGCCGCCTACCAGTTCCTGCTCCGCTTCCGGCAGATCGAAGGGCAGCCGATTGGTTTCGGCAAAAGCCGAAACCATAAAAATGACAAAGGCCAGCGGCTGACGGATGATATTCCACAGCTGAGCCTGGTCATGAACGATATCCTGCAGACGCAGTGATCCGGACATCATAACCACACTGACAATGGACAGCCCCATCGGGATCTCATAACTGATCATCTGGGACGAAGAGCGCAAGCCGCCCATCAGAGAATACTTATTATTGGAAGCCCAGCCGCCGATGACCGTACCATAAACCCCCAGCGAGGCAATGGCCAGAATATAGAGAATCCCCACATTCAGGTCGGCCACCTGAAAACGGATGTCCACCAGTTGACCACCGAGGTAGGTATAGATCTGATCACCGAACGGGATCACTGCAAAGGTCATCAAAGCCGGGATGAGAATGAGCATCGGGCCAAGAATGTATAAAGCTTTTTCCACATGTGAAGGAATGATGTCTTCCTTCACGAAAAATTTAAGGGCATCGGCGATGGGTTGCAGCAAACCAAATGGTCCAACCCGGTTGGGTCCCAGGCGATCCTGAATGAAGCCGGACACCCGCCGCTCAGCCAGAGTGAGAATCAGGATGGTTACAAAAATACCGATCAAAACCACCACGATTTTCACCAGCACAATAATAAGATTCAGAATTACAGGATCCACTCTATTTCTCCAGCTACATTTTCATATGATGAGAGCAGGGTATTAATCCAATACTTCTGCTTTTTTCCCGCCAGTGACGGTTTCAGCTCTTTGGCGTCCGCCTCCTGCCAGGACGTGATAATCCATTCCCTGGTATTCTGCCAGCCGGGCTGAGATCTGGGCAAAGATCGATCTTGGTTTCAGAGGCAGGGAAATTCCCAGCAACTGAGCCAGTTCCCGCAAAATCTCAAAATCGCTGCGGGCCGAACCGGGAGGCATGATCACCGGTCGAATGCGCTGCACTCTCCCCTGATAATTGGTGAAGGTCCCTTCCTTTTCATAAGCACCGGCTCCGGGAAGAATAGCCTTGGCCAGCTGGGACATGGAGCTGTTCTTTATATCCTGAACTACCAGGAATTCCAGCTTCGATAAAATCTTTAATTCCTCTTCTTCCAGTTTAAAGCGCGGATCTCCTCCCAGAAAATACAGCGCCTTTATTTCCCCCTTCTCAATTTTCTTAAGTATTTTACTGAACGGGAGTTTTGAACCCAGAATATCCACTGCACCCTGCCAGTTCGGTAATTTTTCACCTTTGATAGTGAATTGGAGATAAATCACATCCTGTTCCTGAATAAAACGATCGCACACCCCGATATTATTCACCTTAAAACCTTCACTGAAAATCTGTTGCAGCAGATAATTCTCTTCATTGGTAGCGAAGCCATTCCCAACCACCGCTATTTCTTCGGGTTTAAATTTGCGTAAGTTTTCCAGCGTAAATTGAAAAGCCTCTTGCCAGTTGACAACCTTGGTATCTTTACCGGTTCGAATCTGCGGCTGCTGCAAGCGCTCATTTTTTTCATATTCGTGATAAAACAGCCGGCCGTCATCACACATCCACCACTGGTTGACTGCCGGATTGTAAACCGGTTTGATCCTTCCGATTTCATTGCTATCGGTGATGTATTCCACCTGAACATTACAGCCCACCGAACATCCCGGGCAAATGGTCTTCACTTTCTCATAGCGCCAGTTGCGCGGTTTATGCAGAAAATCTTTGCTCACCAGCGCTCCCACTGGACAAATATCCACGGTATTGAGCGAAAGTTTATTATCAAGAGAAACACCGGGAAAAGTATCGATCTCGGATTTGTACCCGCGCTGTTTAACGATCAATTCGTTGGTGCCGGTAATTTCCTGGGTAAATCTGACGCAGCGTGAACAGAGAATACAGCGGGTGGCAATAAGCAATACCTGCGGACCCAGATCTTTGCGGGGAGGAACCCTTTTCTCGAAATCAAAGCGGGAGTAACCCTTACCGTACTTATAGCTGTAATCCTGCAGGAAGCACTCTCCGGCCTGGTCACATTCCGGACAATCCACCGGGTGATTCAAGAGCAGAAATTCCATCATTGATTCCTGGGCATCCTTTACTTCCTGGTCCTGCGTCCAAACCACCATATCATATTTACCATCGATTTTCTTCTCAGGCGGAAGGGAATAGACGGTAGTAGAGCAGGAAGGAACCAGCTTGGGCATTCCCTGTACCCTCACCAGACACATCCGGCAGCTGGCGACGATCTTCAGAGCCGGATGATAGCAATAGTGGGGAATTTCAATCCCGATTAGCTTGGCTGCTTCCAGCAGGGTTATACCTTTTTCGACTTCTAATTCATGATCATCTATCTTGATGAAAGGCATATCCTTACCTGTTTCCAGTGATTATAGGTTGCTGTTTAAGGGACATTTACCTTGTTGAACATGGGCCTCGAATTCCGGCCGGAATTTTTTCAAAAACGATTCGATGGGCATGGCCGCCGCATCTCCCAAAGGACAAATGGTACGGAAATTAATATGTCTGGCCAGCTCTTCCAGGAGGTTGATATCTTTCATCTCACCCTTACCATGTTCTATTTTGCGCAGGATCCGCTCTGCCCAGTTGGTGCCTTCCCGGCAGGGAGTACACTGCCCGCACGAT
>MESS01000105.1:37098-37203 GCA_001771055.1 Caldithrix sp. RBG_13_44_9 | reverse complement strand
GTAGTTAGAGCCATCTGCATAGATCGCGTATAGAATGTCAGGATTACTCTGAGAAATAGCCAATCCGATCCGACCCACATTGGTAGCGGCTGGATTAGGTAATCC
>MESS01000105.1:36733-36831 GCA_001771055.1 Caldithrix sp. RBG_13_44_9 | reverse complement strand
TGCCAGAAAGATGCGCTGGCTGTTGGCAGGATCGACCACGATCCGGCCGATAGAAGCGGTATTTTCCAGTCCCAGAAATTGCCAGCTGGCACCGCCGT
>MESS01000105.1:32734-36607 GCA_001771055.1 Caldithrix sp. RBG_13_44_9 | reverse complement strand
CTTTCTTCATTTCCAGGCGGAAGGCTTCTGCATCCACCTGCCAGTATGGGAAAGTCCGCCGCATCCAGTCCCACTCGGAGGGCCGTTCATCGGGACCGGGAGCAGATTTTTTCATTCGATCCGATATGAGGGGTAAATTGCTTTCACTCCGTTTAGGCCAATTTATTATAATTATGGTTATAAGAACGATTACAATGCAGATAGTTAAAAAATATCTCATCTTTAATTTCATACAGATTAATCCTCATTTTTATAAATTAAATTTCAGGAATTTAAATAGTCTTGTCTGAAAATCATACTTCAAAATCATAATGCGGATTGTCGGAAAAATTTTCCAGCGAACTTCGGCATGGATGTCCATACTCCTAATTTCGTGTCGATAAGCAGCATTTGGGCAAGTAAAAAAAGGTAAGATTGAGCACTAATCAATTGTTTTACATAATAGTCAGAAAATAAACCGGTGATAATATCCCGCTTTATAAAATAGTTTGTCTTCAATAAAAATCCAAAACTGATAATCATTCTCAAGCCTTAAATCAAAAACGTCAAAACCTTTCTTTCCTGAATTCGTATAGACTGGCTGGATGAAAATGAAGCACAATCTCTGAGGAAAAAGTTATCTCAATTTGAGAACAGGACAGAAAATTTTTCTATCCCGTGATGATTTTTTTGAAGTGACTTCCAATCCTGCTAAACCATTGGAAGATCATTTGAAATTAATTGATGTTTCTATAGACAGGCGATTTGAACACAATGGTAAATCATAGCGGCTGGTTCCTGCGTGATCTGCAGTATCCTTTATTTTTTAAGGTGGAGAATAAAAAATGCAACTAATAAAATTTTACCTCATCTTGGTAATTATCACTTTTATTTTTAGTTCAGGAACTCTCTATTCTCAACAGACGGATTATCTGAAAGAAATTAATCCCTCTGACCCTGAATTGATCCCCAAATCTTTACTGAACAGAATCACTGTCAACTTGGATAGCACCACTATTGAACATGCCCTGGATTTTATTTCTCAGGAGGGTAGTTTTTATCTGAACTATAATCGCAACCGGATACCCTTTGATAAAAAAATTTCGGTTGACATGATAGATCAAAAGGCTTTGGATGTGTTACTCTTTGTTCTGGAAGATACTGATGCCAAGTTGATGACAACCAGCGATGGTCAGATGATAATTGAACCTTTGGATAATACCAAGCATCGTACCGGGATAGTGACGGGACATGTGGTGGACGAGGAAACACAAAATCCCCTTATCGGGACTAACATTGAAGTTGTCGGTAAGGGTATGGGAGGTGCAACTGATAACAATGGAAATTTTTATATTTCTCAATTGCCGGATGGGGAGTACACCCTGGAATTTTCTTACATTGGTTATGAATCGAAAAAAATTGATCGGATTAAGATATCTGCAGACAGTAAGATAAATCTGGATGTGGAATTAACTCCCACTGCTCTGCAGCTGAAAGAGATAATCGTTACACCCGGGCAATTCTCCATTATGGGAAAGGAGCCGGTGGTCCGTCAGAGCTTAACCAGACAGGAACTTGAAAATATTACTTTTGGTGAAGATATATACCGGGCTATCAATCGCTTACCTGGTATTAGCTCAAGTGATTTTTCGGCCAGGTTCACGGTGAGGGGGGGAGAAAATAATGAGGTCCTGGTATTAATGGATGGAATGGAACTCCTTGAACCATTCCACTTAAAGGAAATTGATGGTGGCGCGCTGAGTATTATCGATCCAGATATCATTGAGGGAGTGGATTTATTTACCGGTGGATTTCCTGCGGAGTACGGAGACCGGACCAGTGGAGTTTTTAATATAAAAACCACCAATTCTTATCCCGGGAAAAACCGAACAACCCTGGGAATCAGTTTTATGAATGCCAGAATTATGTCCGAGGGAGCGTTTGAAAATGATAAAGGCTCCTATCAATTATCTGCCCGCCGGGGATATCTCGACCTGGTGATGGATCTGATGGGTGAAGAGGACCCTCCGCGACCAACCTATTATGATATTTCTGGTAAATTAAAGTATAATCTCAGTAAAATTCATACCTTGGCTGTTAATATTCTTCTCTCGCAGGACCGGATGGATTATGTGGAGGATGACGATGATGAAGATAATACCAGCTATGGAAACAGATATGGTTGGGTGACTCTAAAATCGATGATAAATCCAAGATTGTATGTTCAATCGATTGTATCGCTGGGTAGGATAATCCATGATCGCCAGGGTATAGCATATTTAGGAGACGAAAATACTATTGATTTTATAGTATCTGATAAAAATAATGTCAATCTCTACGGTATAAAGCAGGATTGGGATTTAGAGATATCCGATCGCTGGTATGTAAAATGGGGATATGAATATAAATATCTAAAAGCAGATTATGATTATTTTAACAGCCAATTAAACCGAATATGGGTGGATCCCGGTCACTATGTGGATCATTATGATACCACTCTGGTTGCTCTTGCTCCTGCGGGAGGGAAAACTACCGTTTATCTGTCCAACCGCTTTCGTCTTTATTCCCCGCTGACCCTGGAGATCGGATTGCGCTATGATAAAAATGTCTTTACGACCGATACACATCTGAGTCCCCGCTTGAATTTGGTTTATTCTTTAGGAAAACAAACCTTTATGAGGGGTGGGTGGGGATATTTTTATCAAAGCCAGGGAATTCATGAGCTGCAGGTAGAGGAAGGAGAATATCAATTCTATCCAGCTGAACTGGCTAAGCACTGGGTGGCTGGTTTCGAACATACTTTCGGAAACGGATTTAACTTCCGCTTGGAAGGGTATTATAAACGGATGTCAGATATTCACCCTGACTATCGGAATTGGTCAAATAGTATTGAAATATTCCCCGAAGTGCAGGATGATCGATATAAACTGAATTTTAATAGTAAGGATTCCAAGGGATTGGAATTTTATATGAAATATGACCGGGGAAAGAAATTTTCCTGGTGGGCCAGTTATGCCCTTGCCTATGTCAACGAAGATATCCAGAGCCTTTTATACCAGGGAATCGAGTACCGGCAAAAAGCCAGTGTTCATCCGGGTAAATACGATCAACGTCACACGGTTTATCTGGACATGAATTATCGGCCAAACCGTAACTGGCATCTTTACCTTTCCTGGCAATATCATACCGGCTGGCCATATACTCCATTGGTTATGAAATCTGCTCAGGCACCTGATGGTTCTACCTATTATTATGCCAGCTATGAAAATTATTATGGCGCCAGATATCAGGCTTATCAGCGGTTGGACTTTAGGATAAACCGTCATTTTTATTTAAATAGTGGGCGCATTTCACTATTTTTTGCATTGATAAATGTGTTCAATCATTTAAATGTCAGAAATATTATCTATGAATCAGTATGGATTCCTCCCAGCGGTCCAGCTTATCTAGTGGAAGAAAAGGAATATTGGTTTAAATTAATGCCTTCCGTTGGGATTAGTTGGAGTTGGGACCATTAATACAAAAAGTAAGACAGTATCCTGTTAAAAAAGATCATGGTCACCTGGCTTTCTAGGCTGGTCTGCCGAGCTGCACCGGATCTTTAAGAATATTTCTTGGATATTCAGTGGGAAATTTTTTACTCTATGAGAGTTGAGGATTAATATTTATCGAAAAATCAGATATGCAATTCCACGATATCTCCGTCCTGCAGGATATGATCCCGGCCAACCAATTGTCCGTCGAACACTCCAGTACCCCAGACCCGGGCCGATTTTAATTTTTCCAGAAAATCTTTATGCACTTTAGCTGACAGATCTTCCACCGTGCTTCCTGTTTTCAATACAAAGGGAGCACTGCGGTCAATCTCTTTCCCGGGTGGTTTGGAAAAAACCC
>MESS01000105.1:31015-32652 GCA_001771055.1 Caldithrix sp. RBG_13_44_9 | reverse complement strand
CCAGGGGCATTCCACCAGCTCAAGGAATACCTGCAAATCCTCAGTAAATGATTCATCGTCACATTTAGTAACCACCACCAACACCAGCTGGAGATCAAGAGGCTCCACTTTTTCATCGGGCATTTTTTTACAGCGGATGGCAATACGATTTTCCTGTAAAATTTTTACCGAATCTTCGAGCTGCTGAAAAGTATCAGCCTGCAGATCAACCAGCAGTATAAGTAAATCGGCAGTGCGGATCAAATCGAACAGTTCAGCTTCCATATGATCATGATTAAGCGGCGGGGTGTCAATCAATTGGATGGGCACGTTTTCCCAGATCAGCATTCCCGGGGTAGGTGTCCAGGTGGAAAAAGGTGCCTCGGATATTACCGGCGTGGCATGGGTAAGACAGGCTAGCAGCGAGGATTTTCCGGTATTCGGCATTCCCAGCAGTACTGCCCGGCCTGCACCTTCTCTTTCGATGTGAAAGGCCGATTCATGACGCCCGGTTTTCTTGCCTTTCTGAACAGATTCCTTGAGTTTGGAAATCCTTCGTCGCAAATCAGCCCGGAGTTTGTCAGTCCCCTTATGCTTGGGAATAGTTCCCATCAACTCTTCCAGGGTAGTTATTTTTTCCTGAACAGTTCTGGCAGCCTTATAACGCTCCTCAGCTGCGAAATATTCCGGTGGAAGGTTGGCGGGCATAGAAATTTGGTTTTTACATTGAAATATTGATCTGATTGAATCTTATATAAGTTCAGATATCGAACTCTCAACAATATAAGTTTGTAATCAATGAGATTCAAAATTTTTTAAATGAAACAGGTATATAAAGGATGTTTGGATTGGAATATCCAAACGAGATACCGTTCTCTGCTGCAGAAAATGCAGAGAACGGTATCAATTTTTAAAAATCTTACGGGCTCTTTGTTTATTAGTCCAAACTGAGAGGATACAATTTGAGCAGGGAAGGTGAGAGCAGACTATAGCTGAAATTATATTGCTCATCAAGAGAGAAGCTAATAGTCAGTATATCATCATTTAAGTGATAGTATCCCGCAAATGAGGCCAGTTTTTCATTGCTCGTCTGATTATAAATATCTTCCTGATAAATACCGTTTTCAGTAAATTGCAATTGGGCATAGGTATTTTGGGTAATATTTTCAGCCTTCCAAATTCCCGTCAGCTGCGATTGTTGGTAATAGCCTATTTTATTGAATTCAATTTTATCAATATTGCCATCGTGCAGTACTGAAGCGGTTCCGGTGGTTGAATTATAATATTCTGTTTGACCTGGACATAAAGCTAATAACGCGACAACCGCGTTGAGAGTGATCAATAAGATTATCTTCATTTTTTGTTCCTTTCATGATTAGTGAAAAAGATAGGAAATTGATACTCTATTGGAAAAATCGCGGAAGCGACCGCTCATGAAATTGGGACCTTCGAAAAAGAAACCATCGTTAATATCAATATCAATCAGGAAGCTCCCGAATTTTAATCCCAGACCAAAGCTGACATTATAAGGCGAGGTCTGATAGGAAGTTTCGACTTTATCACCATCAGGTGGTTTTACCGACTCGGTTACTAGCTGATAGGCACGGTTAGCACCTATCCGTCCGGTAATCCATGGTCTGATGGTCGTTTCTGCACCC
>MESS01000105.1:21363-30983 GCA_001771055.1 Caldithrix sp. RBG_13_44_9 | reverse complement strand
AGTCGATTCGTCGCCCTCTTTTTCATTTTCTGATAATTTTGAGTAACCATAAGGATCGATGGCCACAATAATGAGACTGTTTTCGGTGAATTGATAGTTTGCGCCAATTCCCAGACTAAAATTTAAAGAACCATAATCAGTTTCAGCCTGCGGTAATCCCACGCCAACATCTGTTTTTCGTGAAGCGGATCCAAAGCCGATCCTTACCACCGGAATGATCTGCACATCCGAATTGAACTGGTAGAAATAACGCCCATTCATATTGATACCGGTGCCGCTGTACTCGTCTTTATCACCATTCTGTTCGCTGTTTATAGACGGAAGTTCGAAACTTATTCCAGCATCAAACACATCAGTGGAATAACCACCGGCAATTTCCAGGTAGCGGGCACTCTCTTCAATTTTTGGCTGAATCAGAGTGGAATCCTGATTATATCCATCGCGGCCATAAGAAAGTCTAACTCCCAGATTATTACCCCCCAGTTTGGTACCGAAATAAAGATCACTGGTTTGGTTTAAACTGATAAATGTTCCTACCCCGGGATTGTAAAGACTAATGGGTCGGTTTAAATTTAAACCAAACATATGGGAGTTCAGCGGCAGCCGGACTTCTGCTGAAAACAGCCGTTCGGTGTCTTTCAGCCGTAACTCGGTAACGATTTCATTCCCGTAATTCATTACTGTTCCCGGGAAAAAAACTATATTGGAATTATCATCCATGAACACCCCGGTCTGCCCCATAGAAAATACCCGGGTCTCTGACGCCTGAGAATTTATCATCAGGACAGTCAAGACCAAAAAAATCGTGAAACAAATGAATCTAAAATTCATCATAGAGCCTCCTGATTATGGTGTTAAATGGAGTGAATTAGGTGATGCGGTATTTACACTAAAATAGTACCACAATGATTAAATTGAATCTATCAGCCAAAAGGGAAGATTCAGACTTGGCCGGATGGTCAATCGATACTCGGATCCGAAAGTTAATGACTGAATTATCATTTCAGATTCAAAGACTTACGATTGATAAATTATGATTTTTGAGAATTTGGCGATTAAAGTTAGTAATACTAAAAATTTTTAGCAAGATAATAATTGGGGTTTTATCAAAAAGCTATTTTAGATCTTCCATGATTTTGAGATTATTGAATTCAATTCCGATTTTAGTTTTGCAGGATTGGATCTTTCGATTTTTATTTTTTTGCAGTGATTGAATCGGGCCAGAGTGATAAGTTTTTTTACAAATTGGGAAATAAATTCAGACCTATTTAGGATATTTTCTTCTAGAACTATATTGTGGATAAAGAATGTCTGCTTCTTAGCATTAGCTTTGGGATCGAGCCTTCCCACAAAATTCTCACCCCAGAGAATCGGAAGAGTAAAATATCCAAATTTTCTTTTCGCTGGAGGCAGATAGCATTCCAATGCATAATCAAATTCAAACAGTCGCTTAATCCGGTCCCTTTGAATTATTAGATTGTCGAATGGGGAGAGCAAAAAAAGGTTTGAGTTTTGCCCGCTGATATTCTCAGCCTCTTCAATGGTTTCACTCAGGGTATAAAAGGTATTCTCTTGAAAATATTCTAATTGAACCGGAATGATTACTTTGGTTTCGATCAACTGTTTCAAAGAATTTGAAATTAATTCTTTATTGGCGATTTGCAGATCGGAATCTCTGCTGGACTCTGGCTGCATGAATTTTAAAATTTCTCTCTCCTGAGCCACTGCGAGTGCCAGTAAAGCCCTTCGTACCAGGAAATGCCCCAGTTCCTCCGGGGTGGGGTAAGTGGTATTGATATAATCGGGAAGGACCCGCTCGGTCAGATCATAGATTTTCTGAAAATTTCGCCGCTCCCTGATCATTAAATCACCCTTCCAGAATAGTAATTCCAGGGCAGTTTTGGTTGGATTCCAATCCCACCAGCTACCCTGCTTTATTCCGGAAGGCGGCTTAAAGTCTTTAGAACCCAGCGGCCCTTCCTGACGAATTCGTTCCAATACAACAGGCAGAAGCTTCAGATATTTTTGAAATTGTTGTTTTATCCACTTATTCGTAGGATTCTGTAAATTCTTCTTCCGCGGCAGGGTGAAACGGAAATCAGCCATTGGCTGGTAAGACATGGCATGAGTCCAGTATTCAAAAATCAGCCGCTCCCTGGATTGCAGTTCATCCAGCATCTGTTCTTGATAATCCGGTTGACGGGTCCACAGGGTATGATGGTGGGAACGCCGAATCACAGCCAGAGTATCGATCTGAATATAACCCAGGTGATCAATGATCTGGGTTATTCCTTCCTTGCCTCTGAAGGTATCGGTCCTGGAAACAAGAAGTTGAGACTTGAGAATAATCCTGCGGGCAAGTTTATTTGAAATTTGAATGTTCTTCATTTACTGGTAAGGCCTTATTTATATCATCCATCATGTCAATCTTGTTAATCATGTCTAAGATTTTTTTGATTGAACCACCAGTACATCGGCAGACTGAATCCCAATCCGCCGATCAGTGAAAGAATCACTATGACATTTTCCTCTATTTAAATTACCATCATCTTTACCTTATGAATGTAAAACTATAAGGCTCCGAAAATAGGCCGGTCATTATAAAATATTTATGGATTTTTATTAGTACCCATCCCTGCTGCGATGCTGGCAGCCAGCAATTCTACCGATACATTATGCTGGCGGCCGCATTTGGGACAACGAACATTGGTATACTTAAACTGTGGTGGGATTTTCAGCTTTACTCCGCAGGCACAGGCGATGACACCGAAACCATCGGCCTTGTGCAGAAGATCTTTGGCCTCCCGCAGATTTTTTTGAGGATCCATTTTTTCGGTGATCTCCTCTGGCTTTACCAGTCCCTGCTCTTGAGATCTCTTTAAAGTAGCGGAGGGTATCAATCCTGCCGGATAGAGCTTACGATAAGCCTGTTCATAAGCCTTGAGGGAAGAACTGCTGGTCATTCCGCGCAGGATCCGGATCCGCTCGGCGGTAGGAGGATGGGTGCTGAATAAACCGGAGGTGCCTTCCCAGGAATGCATGGGATTGACGATAAACATCGGCGCCAGAGTACGGCTCTTGGAAAAATTTTTATCCTGGGCATCAGAAATTTTTGCCAGGGCCGATGCTAATCCTTCCGGAAAACGGGTGAATTGGGCAGCGCTGGCATCCGCCAGATATTCCCGTTTACGGGAGGCCGCAAAATAAATGATCTGGGATAGAATGGGGGCCAGAATCGCTAATATAATGGTAATGGCAAGGACAATGACTTCGATGCCTCCACCTTTAGAAGATGATTTGCGACGGCCGCCACTAAACCATAATCCCCGCATAAACAGATCAGCTAAAATCACCACCGCTCCCAGTGTCACTCCGGCCAGGGTCATGAAAAGCGTATCGCGATTAGTGATGTGGCCAATTTCATGTGCTATCACACCCTGCAATTCATTGCGGTTTAGTTTGGACATGAGTCCGGTGGTCACTGCTACTGCCGCGCGTTCCGGTTTCATTCCCACCGCGAAAGCATTGGGAACATGGGAATCCATGAGGTAGATTTTCGGCATGACCGGCAGACCGGAAGCGATCTTTATTTCTTCTACGATGTTAAACAGCTGCGGTGCATCATTCTGGTTGAGTTCCCGGGCGCCGGCAGTGGCCATCAGAATTTTCTCGCCTCCAGCGAAACTGGTCAGCAGCAGGATGATCCACAATACCATCGCAATAAAAATACCCCAGAAGATTCCATTGGCCGGATCCTGTGGTAAAAAATAGTAACCAATGGCAATCCCCAGCAGAGCCAACACACTTCCCAGGATGAAAATCAGCGAGACAGATTTCCGGCGGTTAACCCGTATAATTTCCCACATCATCCAATCCTATTATATTTTCCTGCAGGTATTCACAACCAAGAGATCCAAAGAAGTTATTCCCACGAAACACACCGAAAAAAACATCAATTTGGGTTGATGTCAAAAATATATTAAGAAAGTAAATAAAATTCAAAAGACGTAATGCTTTTATCCCTGACTTTTATTTCGTGTGTTCAGTGGGTAATATTTTTCGTTTTCAACATTTGCAAAACTTGGACTGAAAGTATCCCTCCCTTGCATTAAAACTTTACCTGTGGCACTTCTCTTTCACCGGCCACTTCAATCTGGAAGAATTCAGACTGCTGGAATCCGAACATGTTGGCCAGAATATTGGTAGGTACACTTTCAATCCGGGTATTGTACTGCTGAACCTGGTCATTATAAAATTGCCGGGCAAAACCGACCTTGTTCTCGGTGGTGGTCAATTCTTCCTGTAATGCCAGAAAGTTTTGACTGGCCTTCAGGTCAGGATAATTTTCCACTACCAGCATGAATTTGCTTAGTGCTTCGCTGAGCTGCCCTTCCGCTTTGGCAGATTCTGCTACTCCCTGAGCCTGCATAGCCTGAGTCCGGGCTTTGGTAATGGATTCGAGAGTTTCCCGTTCATGCTTCATATAACCCTTGGCGGTTTCCACCAGATTGGGAATCAGGTCATGCCGCCGTTTGAGCTGAACATCGATCTGCGACCAGGCATTTTTGACCTGGTTACGAAGTCTCACCAGACCATTGTACATACTCATGACCCAAATAACCAACAGGATGACAATACCCAGAACAATCAAAAATCCCATGTTAATTCTCCTTCATCTCGTTTTTATCACTAAAAAGTTCCGAAAAGAATCGGTAGATATTTTTAAAGGCCTGCTCCTCACAATGTTCTTCAGCAATTTTCAGAATCTCACCCTGATCCAGCCATATTCCCCCATCTCTCCGGCAAATATCCACTTCCACAGTAGTCTCCGGGAAATTTCCCTTTACCATTTTTTTACGGCAGCGCGGGCAGCGTCGTTTACTTTTATCAAAGGCTGTTACAGCCGAGAGGTCAAGTTTCTTCTCCGGCTGCTGGAACAGCAATTCTAATTCACCCTGATCTAACCAGATGCCCTGACAGCCGAAACAATAATCGATTTCGGTCTGCTGATATTCCACAACGATCATAGGTTCGTTACAATGGGGACAGATCATCTCAACATTTCCACCTGAAGTGGGTTAAGATAAGAAATTGTCCAAATTTCTGCAAACCATTCGTTTTAAATTATTACCTGGGCTCACTGTTTATTTCTGCCGGGAAAGGAATGAATAGAATAGTAATTAGGTTTTGCTTTGATTAAAATTCGGACTGTCAGAAGAAGGCAGAATATGTTTGGGCAGTTATCTCTGTTAGATAATTTCGGATCCCAAAGAAAAAAATTATTTCTGAAAGTTTAGTTACACTTTATTGTCTAATAAATACAGGAAATTATATATCTGATATGAAACCGGAAAAATTCTATTTGCAGAGAAAGAAAATTTTTTGAATAAAGTGATGATAACTTTCAGGATAATTTTAGCAGGCAATTGATTTAATTTACGGTTTACCCTAACATTTGGGAATAGCTCATATTAAATTAGCCGTCGTTCAAATGAGATAAAATATGTTCAAAAATCAGGAGCATGGAAAAAGATTTGCATCACTTGATCGGTATTGATTGGAAAATTCAACGAAAAGTGGAATCACCAGCCTGAGAAATGCATTTGGTTGTTGGTAACGGAATAATTCTTTTTAATATTTTACAGTTTTAGCGGATACCAAATGATGCATTTAAGTATAATGACTGGTCTTTTAAACGAGTCACAAATTAGTGGATGTAGGTTTTATTTTTTATAACGAAGAGAATCTGAACATGAAAAAAAAGTGGATTATTTTATTAATGATATTTATCCTTCTGTTGATTATTGCTCGAGTAATTTACAGTGCAATATTCAAGAATGGACAGGTTGAATATCAGTTTGTTGAATTGACCAGAGGTGATCTGGAAAATACCATCTCCAGCACCGGTACCATCAATCCGGTCACTAAAGTTGAAGTGGGAACGCAGGTGTCGGGGATCCTGGACCGGCTTTATGTGGATTTTAACGATCGTGTGCGCAAGGGTCAGCTGCTGGCAGTCCTGGATACCATTCCCCTGAAATTAGCGGTGCTGGATGCCGAGGCTAATCTGCAGAGGATCAATTCTCAGTTAGAACAGGCCCAGGAAGAATATCAGCGGAATCAGTCGATGTTTGAGAAAAATCTGATTTCGGAATCGGAATTCTTACCTTTTAAAATTACTTTGAGAACACAACAGGCTACTGTGAAATCAGCCGAAGTCAATTTGCAGCGGGCGGAGCGCAATTTGAAATATGCCGTCATCCGGTCTCCGATCAGCGGAATCGTCATTCAACGTAATGTTGAGGCCGGTCAAACCGTAGCGGCCAGTCTGCAGGCTCCTACTCTCTTTATCATTGCCGGCAATCTTGCGCAAATGGAAATCCATGCCCAGGTGGACGAAAGCGATATTGGCCAGATCAGGGAGGGTCAAGCCGTGCGCTTTACCGTTTCGGCTTATCCAACCCAAAAATTTACCGGCACGGTAAGGCAAATCCGGCTGCAGCCAGAACTGGTCTCCAATGTAGTGAATTATACGGTGGTTATTGATGCCTCCAATGAACAAAATCTACTTCTGCCGGGGATGACGGCAACCGTTGATTTTATCATTGAACAAAAGAAAGATGCGTTGTTAATTCCCAATACGGCCCTGCGTTTTCAGCCATCACAACAGGAAATAGAGAAATTCATGGAGAGAAAAAAGAAGGAATTTGGCACCCTTCCTGATTCATTGAGAGCCCAAAGAACAGGGCGGCCGGGACCCGGAGGTATGTTCAATCCTCAGTCAGGCGGAAATAATCGAAGTGTGAGCGACATGAAGCAGGCCTGGTTCCTGGATGAAGATGGTAAATTGACTATGGAGCCGATTAAACCAGGCATCAGTGACGGCAGTAAGACTGAAATCGTCAAAAGCCGCCATTTAAAAGAAGGAATGAAGGTTATTAATAGCAGCGGCAAAGCGGGAGATTCCTCCACCCAGCCAAATGTAAATTTGAACCGGACCTTCGGGCCGGGGCCGAGACCTTTCTAAGTGCTGGTCAGAGTACCATTTGCCAAATAATTCAGACATGATGAGGTATTGTTCTGGAAGCAGTATTTATTTCAAATCATAGGTTCAGTTCATATGGATCCGGTTATTGAAACCAGGAATTTAACGAAGACTTATCAGGTAGGGGATGTGGCTGTTCATGCTCTGCGGGGTGTGAATTTGACGGTGAAAAAAGGAGAATTCCTTGCCATCATGGGAGCTTCCGGTTCCGGCAAATCCACTCTGATGAACCTGATTGGTTGTCTGGACCTGCCAAGCTCGGGAGATTATTTTCTGGACGGGCGGCATGTAAATTCCATGAATAAAAATGAGTATGCTGATATCCGTAATCAGAAGATTGGTTTCGTGTTCCAGGTATTCAATCTTCTGCCCCGTACCAATGCTCTGGAAAATGTTGAATTGCCTTTGTTGTATGACCGGAATGGACGGATTAAGGATCCGCTAAAAGCAGCGATGGACGCTCTGAAAAGAGTGGGATTGGCAGATCGAATGGATCATGAACCCAGCCAGCTTTCCGGTGGACAACAGCAACGGGTGGCCATTGCCCGGGCCCTGGTAAATAGTCCCTCCATTATTCTGGCTGACGAACCGACTGGTAATTTGGACACTCGGACTTCGATTGACATCATGGCACTATTTCAGGAACTGAACAAACAGGGAATCACAGTGGTGCTGGTAACCCATGAGCATGACATTGCCCGCTATGCCAATAGGTTTGTGGAAATGCGTGATGGATTGATCCTGCGGGATGTGATTCTGAAAAACCGCCGGAATGCCGCAAAAGATCTGGTGGAATTTAAGAGGGAGGATATAGCCTGATGCTTCAGCTGAAAAATCTTATTAAGACTGCCTTTAAAAGTATTTTCAAGAACCGGATGCGCAGCCTGCTCACTTCGCTGGGAATTATTATCGGGGTGAGTGCAGTGATTGTGATGGTGGCGATCGGAGAAGGTTCGCAAAGTCGGATTGAGGAAGGGATACAATCCCTGGGTACCAATCTGATTGTGGTATTTCCCGGAACCAGCAGTTCCGGAGGTGTAAGCCGGGGCGCCGGAAGTTTTAACCGCTTCACTTTTGCTGATGTGGAGAAGATTTCACAGGAAGCCATGCTGGTCAAAGGGGTATCTCCTATCGTCCGCACCGGTGGTCAGGTAATTGGCGGTGGCAATAACTGGAACACCGGAATTTATGGGGTTTCGGAAGACTATTTTGAAATCCGGAACTGGGAACTTGAATATGGCGAATTTTTTACTGAGCGCGATGTTAAAACCAGTAATAAGGTGGCATTGCTGGGAAAAACCGTGGCCAATCAATTATTTCCTGACCAGGATCCGGTGGGGCAAAAAGTGCGGATCCGCAATGTACCATTCCTGGTGATTGGTATACTGAAGGCTAAAGGGCAAAGCGGCATGGGGACAGATCAGGACGACCTCATTCTGGCTCCCTCCACCACGGTATATTACCGTTTACGAGGCTGGCGTCATGTTGATATGATCAATGCCAGTGCCAGTTCTCCTGACCGGATCGCGGATGCCAAGAAAGAAATCCGGGCGATACTGCGGGAATCACATCGAATCAATCCCGGTGAAGAGGATGATTTTACGGTCAGCGATCAGGCAGACATTTCTGAAGCCGCTTCTGAAACCTCCCGGATATTGACCATGCTGTTAGGTTCAATTGCCGGAGTATCACTGCTGGTTGGCGGGATAGGTATCATGAACATCATGCTGGTCTCGGTAACCGAAAGAACACGTGAGATAGGTATCCGTTTATCGGTGGGGGCCCGCGGGAAGGATGTACTTATTCAATTTCTCACCGAAGCAGTTATCCTCAGCCTGAGCGGTGGGATCATCGGCATCCTTCTTTCATTAGGAATCTCTTTCGGCTTAAATAAATTTACTGAACTATATACCGTGATAAATCCGGATATCATTATGGTCTCCGCAATCTTCTCAGCTGCCGTGGGGATTTTTTTTGGATATTACCCGGCGCGCAAAGCGTCAGCCCTGAATCCGATTGATGCGTTGCGATATGAGTGAGGAATTGGTTTTTTTAAATCCATAAATACATCACCTCTACAAGGCTGGGTTAAGATAATCTGATAAAAATTTTTGATTATCGATCGATCACTGCAAGTGAAATTTATTTGGAGCAACCATTTTTTTTACAGGTGGTCGAAACAATAGAAACCGGCTGGTCAGGATGAGGTTTCAGACGCAGATAAAATAAATCCCGCATTTGCGGAAAGTTGTTCTACAAATATGCCGCCTCTCCGAGGCTCGACAAAAACTCAAATCGAATATAAAATATTAAATTTCACTAGCTCCGGAGAGCCTGTCCCGCATTTGCGGGAAACGATATATCCTAGATACACAACCGGAAGATCTCCTTTAAGTTTCCTTCCTGCAGAATTTTTTTCCGGGGATTTCCGTCATCATCCGGCCAGCGCACCAGCCGGATCTTTCCATCTTCAATCTCGATCCCGGTTATATCGCCATCGGAATATGAGCAGCAGCCGGTGTTGAAATAACAGGGTTTCTGTTCTTTGGGAATTTCCAGGGCTACTCCATTGGAC
>MESS01000105.1:15327-21356 GCA_001771055.1 Caldithrix sp. RBG_13_44_9 | reverse complement strand
GTACCCAGTTCAGACGGGCAGTTTTGTCACTGATTTTTTGTTGCAGATTTATCCGATCAGCGGCAGTGTCTGCCTGCTCCAATTTTTGCTTCAGATTTTCCAGTTCGCTTTTCAGGCGGCTTTCATGAGAGACTGAAGAAAAAACCGGATGGTGGGTGTGGCCGCTGATCAGGATAAGTCTGCTTTGCTGGCGGGCCCATCCATGCAGTGCGATTTCCTGCTTTAAGCGCAGGTCGAAATCGCGGGTAGGGGTCGGTGATTTTGCCTTGGTTAATCGTTGGAAGGGTCGCCAGAGAAAACGTATCGCCAGCTGGCTGAGCCAGGCAAAACGATCAGACTCCAGTGTTCCCTGGTGACCATGTACAAAAAAGATGTTTCCTATAGGTTGGCCTTTCGAGGTAAGGGTGATCATCGTTCCTTCGTGGACAGTCTGAGTTTCTTCTTGGTTAGTGATCAGGGTTTTTAGGAACCGTTCTACCTGGCCTGGGTACTGCCACTCGTCATCATGATTACCCCACAGGCGTTTGTAGCGGCCTTTCAGGACAAATTGCTGCTCCAGTTCCAGGGTGTCACGGTAAGTCTCCACGGGTTTTTTAGGCTGGCACTCCCACAGTTCCTCCACGTCCCCCAGCAAGTAGAGGGTAAATCCGGCTTCAATATAGTAACCCAAAGCAGCATGATAGGCAGATTTACAGCGCCGGAAATCATCGGCTCCATCATTTTGGCCACGGTGATGATCGGAAAAAATGATCAATTTCAATTTTTTGATTCCCACGGATTCTTTTATGGCAAGGCTGTCTTTAAGTGTTTGCAGACTTTGCCAGATGCGCTCGTGTTGCTCGGCCATGATATGTTACCCTCTCAAATGTATTCAGGATTTTAGATCGCTTGTCCACAAGATAACGAAGTCCGGCTTTGAATCAAAAAATAATTTAGTGCTGAACGGAGGATAGAAAATAAAAAAATCGCCGGGCACACATCAAACCCGGCTAGACGATATGTTTTTCATGATGATCTATTCCTCTTGCTTTATAAAATCGTAACCCGGTAATATTTAAAAATCCTTGAGCAATTCATCAACCGCATTTTTTGTCTCTTCAGCTTTCTGTCTCAACTGTTCTTTTGTCTGATCCATTTTTTGAAAAAAAGAGTCTACTTCATGTGCAATGGGAGTATCAGGTTTGACACCTGTTTGACTTTCCACTTTTTCGGAAGAGGTTTTGGAATTACCACAACCGAAGATAAAAGTTGAAAAAAACAACCACGATTAGAATGAATAATTTAGACTTAAATGGTTTTCCTTTCATTCCCTGTCATTTAATCTTATACCTATTTCGATGATTATTTCCATCAAATTTATAGCAAGTTTTTTAATGGCAACTCTTTGTTTGTTGCTAAGATGACGATACCATTACCCGGGTATCGATCTCTTTTAGGTCACATAAAATCTAAATTAAATTATATTTTTCTAGTAAATCGAAATATAAACATACACAAATTGATTTTTCGTTCTATGGCAAAAAAGTTTTGTTAAATCAAAATTGGCTTTAAAAAATTTACAAATTTTAGATGTTGCCCTAACTGGGTAGCTGAGTTTTGAAAAATGAAAATACTGCGGCTTCGGCTTCACTCTTTCTGCAATTAACCGGGGAATTCTTTCATTTTCAGATGAATGGACTTTTAGCTCATTTTTCAGAAGTTATTTGCTGGCGATATTCCTGACTGAAAAAGCAAACCGATGCCATCATTTCAATAATGGCATCGGTTCTTTACCTTTACATGTATCAATTATATGAGATGAATTCCTATCGGAAAAAACTATTCCATTCCAAAGGGGGATTCAGATTTTTTATATCCGCCTGGGATCTCGAAATATCCAGCCGGGGCAGTTCCTTTCGAATATTCGATCAGTTCCTGGGTGGATTTTATGCTCATTCCCATCATATTCATAGTGGTAACGGTGAGGACAGTGACCCCTCTAACCTTTTTCATTTCCTCCATCATATCCTTCATCATGCCGCCGAACATTCCGCCCTTGCCCATCATGGCAGCGCTGAATTTGGAATACAGATCATAATCCATATCCAGATCTTCAGTCACCCACATTTCTGAGGTTGATGGTCCCATCATGGTCTGCAGGTCCATCAGGTATTTCTGGCAGTTGTATTGTCCTATTTTTTTCTTTTCAGCACTGGGAGTGATGGTCACTTTCATCTGGCTCATCCCCTGCATCATCCCCATGGCAGCCTGTTGTTCTTCGGCATCCATGCCCTCTTCTTCCATGGATTTTTTCATCTGAGAATCCATGACTTTACCCATATCCAAGGGCATTTCGCTGTATGTTTTTTTGACATTATCCAGGAAATAGATCAATCCCTTATCCAGTCGCATAATCACTGTTCCTTCCTCACTGTCGCTGCGGATTTTATCAGCTGTCATCCAGATGGTTTGGATCTTGTCGGTAGGGGGCTGGGTTTGACCCATCATCTGAATTCCGTCGGTGTGGATTTTCTGCTTCATGAAAATGTCAGCCTGCAAAAAAGCCGGAAGAATGAGGATCAGGGCAGAAAGCATTACCAAAATTGACAGGATTAATTGTCTTTTCATTTTTTTCCTTTCAAGATATTAATTAAAGAACTGAAAATTACTGGTCATGATTTATCGTCTATCAAATTAACACTGATTAAAATAATAAATTATCACTCAAGTTGATATAAAATTTTACAACTGATCCTGATAATTCTTTCAGGTTACTTTTCCAGAAAACGGCTGAATAATGGTTTTAACTCCTCCAGAGATTCCTCAATGGCAAATGGTAAAGCCAGGGCAAACATATCCAGTAATATAACGGCATTCACTGAAGAATCGGTTTTACTGGCAGCCCGCAGACGTTCGGCAATGGCGGTGTTGAGGATCTGCATGTTCTGATAGATTGTTTTCAATCCATCCAGATCAAGCCCGGCTGGTTTTCCGGCGACTTTCCGGAAATACTGCGCCAGCAGATACATGGAGGCAGCCCGGTAAATGGTCTCGTCGGTGCTGGCCAAAGGTAGATGATAGCGGGCCATGGGCCGGAAACAAGAAGTATGAGGACAGCCGCTGGTGGGAATCACCAATCCTAAGATTGCGCCCAAAGCTTCCTGTACAGTGGTAGTTTTGGAAATGGTACGCCGCTCGGTAATCACCTCCAGTTCCAGATCATCATAGGACATCAGCCTGTCAAAATGTTTGATGATATTGACCAGATTTGCAGCCAATGGACAATAGGGATTGGTTTCTGATGCCAGAGGACAATGTGAGCACTGTTGGAAATTTAATTTGACCCAGTCGGGTAATTCACCGGGGATGTTATTCATTAATCGAATGGATTGTTCATCGAACTGCAAGGGATAAGAAACTTTTTGCCGGTCTGGTAAAACTAGTTTGTATTCAATGGTATAAGTGCTCATGACAAAATCCGGTTTAATGAGCCAATTCAAATTTACATAAACAATTTATTTATTATTTTTTAATATTTATTTCTTTTATGAATCAACAAAAATCTCAGCGGATAAAAACCGTTGATCACCGGAAGAAGGTTAACACCCCGGCCACAAACATGGCGATAAACAGATATTTTTTTATTTTTTCCTCCGGCACTTTTTCCAGAATAACTGCCCCGGCATAAGCACCGATGGTCATGCCCACCGCAATGATCAAAGAAAGTTCATAATGAATGTGGCTTAAATAGGCATGTTCGACCGTACCAAAAAAGGCGGTAATCAGAATCATGAATAATGAGGTACCTACCGCTAATTTAGGCGGAAGCCCTACTGCCACTATCAGAATAGGAGTGTTTACGAATCCTCCTCCGATTCCCAGTAAGCCGCTGAAAAACCCGGCGATTATCCCAACCATGGTCAGCAAAGGAATACTGCAGCGGTTATCTGAATACATCCGGCAGGTGATGAAGGGTGGAATGAAATTGAATTTATTGAATCCCCGTGAGACGTAATTATAAGGGGAATTAGCCGGAATCTGCAGAGTGAGCATTAAATAAGCCGCAACAGATAGAAATAGTATTTTCAACATCAGATCGGGGAATAAGCTGGAGAAGTAAGCTCCTAGGAACACTCCCGGGATTGATCCAAACTCCATGGTTAGACCAATTTTAAAATTGATATATCGATTTTTCAGATTGCGGATAGTTGCCACACCGGCATATGGTATCATTGCCAGCAGCATGGTTCCGGCGACATATCTCAGAGGCAGATCGAAAATAATGACGATGAAGGGTATAAGTAACAAACCACCGCCCAAGCCAACCGTGGCACTGGCGGCAGAAGTAATGATGGATAATAAAAAGATGAGAAGGTAATCCAAAAAATAAAATCCGTTTTAACCCAATTTTAAGCGGAAGGGATAAATTTATCAAGACATTTTAAAATTGTCCTTTCCTTATTTTTTGCCGGGTTATAAAATTATCTCTCGTACAGTTCGATTGAGCAGGTAGAACCATCAGTGTTAGAACCTGTACAGATTTTCTTCATCAAGATAGAGCAGTTTCCAGATCGGCGATCAGATCGTCAGCTGACTCAATTCCGACTGATAATCGTAAGAGTCCATCCGTTACCCCGATGGCAGCTCTCTCCGCGGAAGTTAAATAAACATGTGAAGTAGAAGCCGGATGGGAAATCAGGCTGGCCACATCCCCCAGACTGACGGTAAATTGAATAAGCTGCAATTTTTGCATAACCTTTTTAGCAGCAGTAAATCCACCTTTCACTTTAAACGAGAGCATTCCGCTGAATCCATTGAAATGGCGGCGGTTGAAATCATATTGAGGATTAGAAGGTAAACCGGCATAATTAACTTTGGAAATTTTGGGATGCTTTTCCAGGAATTGGGCAATTTGCAGAGCATTATTGCATTGTCGCTCCAGTCGAACCCCCAGGGTACGCACTCCCCGCAATAACAGCCAGGCAACAAACGGTGAGATGATGCCGCCGAAATACTTCAGATGGGGTCGAACTTTTTCAATTTCCGCTTTCGAACCGATCACGGCCCCGCCGATGAGGTCCGAATGTCCGCCCAGGTATTTAGTGGCACTGTGTAAAACCAGATCCACACCTGCATCCAGCGGACGGAAAATGGGTGGCGGGGTAAAGGTGTTATCCACTAATATTTTGCAATGATGTTGATGAGCGATCACCGTCCACTGAAAGATATCTGTGCTGACCAGGGTTGGATTGGCCAGCGGTTCAGCGTAGAGAATACGGGTATTTGACTTTATGGCCTTCTCTACCTGCTCGATTCTGGTGGGATCAACAAAGGTGGTCTCAATTCCCAGCCTGGCCATTTGTTCCTGAAAGAGATGATAGGTTCCGCCATAAATCAGAGATGAAGCTACCAGATGATCCCCTGGTTTGCAATGAGCTAAAACTGCAGCTGATATTGCCGCCAAACCGGAGCCAAAACTGAGTGCATCCTCCCCGCCTTCGATATCGGACAATACCTGATTGAGTACGTCCACCGTCGGATTACTATAGCGGGTATATATATAGCCAGCGGATTTCCCCACCAGTACATCGGTACCGCTTTCCACATCCTCGTATAAATAATTGCTGGTTTGATAGATAGGAGTGCCGGGAGTACGGACTTTAGAAAAATCAAAACCGGCACCGCTGTGAACAAAGCGTGACTGAATACTCCACTTCGATCCTTTTTGCATTACATTTCCTCTCGCATTGATTTTTTGGTTCTGCTATTTCATCATAAGCATCTGGCGGACGCTGACAAACTCCCCGGTCTTGATTCTATACAGGTAAATGCCGCTGGCTACTGGGTTACCCTCATTATCGTTTCCATCCCATGTTACTGAATGATATCCGGCTTCCTGCCTTTTATCAACCAGTGTCCGTACTTCCTGCCCCAGCAGATTAAAGATGTTTAATTCCACCTCACCGCCAACTGCCAACTGCCAACTGATCACAGTACTTGGATTAAAAGGATTAGGATAATTCTGATAGAGAATAAAAGATTCTGGCAGT
>MESS01000105.1:14672-15292 GCA_001771055.1 Caldithrix sp. RBG_13_44_9 | reverse complement strand
ATTGGTCTGGCTGACGCTGAAATTGTCCCAGTAACTTCCTTGATTCGCCCAACAATAAAGTCCGGCTTTACCCGAGGCAAAGGTAGTATCAACAATCTCAAATATCTGATTATTGTCAACATAGAATTTGAAAAGCGAATCCTCGGTAACAATATCCACCTGGTACCACATACCCGGATCATAGGCTACAGCATCAGAGGCCAAAACAGTTTCACTGCCGTTGACGAAACGCTTGATGAAGCGGGCGCTGCCTTCAGACTGCCAATAGAACAGATAAAAATTCTGTGGATCCTGATAACGAAACACGAACCCGATGTAGTCATTATCCTGCGCGTTGAGATCGGCCGAGAGGGTATAATTACTCCAGTATTTGGAACCGACAATGGCAAAGGCACCATTAATTGAACCGGTACCGTAGTAATTTGAAATCTGCTGCATCTGGCCCTCATTTTCCACCCAAGTACCGTTCCTAAATCGCCAGGCAGGATGAATGGTATTGTCATCAAAATTATCAGAGTACAAAATGGAATCGGATATCCCTGCGACTTCAATCAGATTATTTTTAGTGAGACTATCACTTCCAAAATAGTTGGTCACTTTCAGCTTCACCGAATAGTTTC
>MESS01000105.1:14448-14630 GCA_001771055.1 Caldithrix sp. RBG_13_44_9 | reverse complement strand
CCAGTAGTGAATTCCAATCCCCGGAGAGCATGGTCCAGACATTTGGATCAACCAGGAAAGAGAAGGTTTTCCAGCGGCCGTCCGCCTTCAGCACACTGCTGTCATAGGGTACGGTAGCCACACCTCCCGGACCGGATATTCTCATGAATTCATGAGTGATGACAAATGAGCCGGATCTGCTT
>MESS01000105.1:12604-14425 GCA_001771055.1 Caldithrix sp. RBG_13_44_9 | reverse complement strand
ATCAGCATTACCTTCCAATCCGCTCCAATCACCCAGGTAAGCAGGTGGAGCTATTGCCTGGCTGAGAACTCCGCTTCCTTCACTGATACGGATATAACCTGATGGATTTCCACCGCTGCCTTGTAATGAAGCGCCGCCGGTATTATTAAAAGTCCAACCTTCAAAATCCTGCTGATCAAATTCAGAATAGATGGGAGGTAAAACCGGGATGGCAACAGGAGTGAAACTCAGATTCACATTATCAAGACGCACATATTCATCGCCAGTGATAAATTCCACCAGTACTTCCAGTAAAGTAACATGTTGTAATAGATTCATCCAGTTTCCTTCCTGGATAGTCCATTGGGATGAATCGAGACTTACCACATAATGTTTCCAGGTATCCAGTGGTGGTTGATAGGATGGACCGGATAAAGCGACAGCCCTTCCTCCAGGACCTGAAATCCTGAATATCCATATAGGGGCATAAGGTGATCCGTTGATCTGATGCAGGTAAATATCGGCTGTTAGAGAATCGGTTACATTTGCGATACTCCAACTGCCGGTAAATTTTAGTGGAGCAACGGCGAAAACATAGTTTCCGGTGGCATCATCATCGATTCGCATGCAGTTGCCGGGATTACCTGTGCCGGGATCAAATGAGTAAACACCATCACCGATCACTTTCCAGCTTTCCAGTGAATCAGGGGTATCGAAACTGCTGCTAACCTGAGCTAACGATTGAGTGAAATTCACTGCCAGCAAAAGACAAGTAAGAACGGTTTTTAAAGCAGTGGATTTTATTGATAAGATCTTTGAGGAAATCATAGACTGCTCCTTTGCGGTTATTCATTATGAGAAGGTTGAAGGTAGAAATATTTTAATGTCAAAATTTTGTAAAAATTAGAGATGATGTCAATTTAAAAATTGCCGATTTTAGAATAAAATTATCATTAACTGATAATCACCTGTAATAATTAAACCAGTTTTTGAGGATAGGCAGAAATCATTATCATTGGTGATTGCATCATCTTGGTTGTTATCCACCCAATAAATTAACAGGTAGAGGTGGAGTTTTTTAAATTATAAAAACTGATCTGGATCCGGATTAATCCCTCCGACAGGATTGATTTTTATTTAGGCGGAAACAGTTCTTATATTTAATCGTTTATAGCCATAATATAAGTCGGCATTTAGAGATGATAAAATTATTTTATATACCAGTCTTATTGATATTGGTCCCATTATCCGCTTTACTTGCTGATCATGGTAATGTCAGCGGGTTTGTCACCGACAGTACCAGCGGAGAGGGATTGATTGGGGCGAATATTTATCTGGAAAATGGTAACATCGGAGTGTCCAGCAATCAACAGGGCTACTATGTTCTGCACCCCCTGCCGTTGGGAGAACAAATCATCAAGGTCTCATATATTGGTTATCGAACCGAATCTATAAAAATAACCATCAGGGAAGGTGAGGAAAAATTATTGAATATATCTCTGGTGCCGGAAGCGGTGGCTGGCGAGGAGGTGGTAGTCTCGGCCGAGGCCTTAACCAATTCCCGCGAAATAACCATCAGCCAGGTAGAGCTGACTGTTCAGGCGATTCGCAATGCGCCTCAGCTGGCAGAGGCGGATATGTTCAGAACCCTGCAAGCTCTTCCGGGAGTGATTGCGGAATCGGATTTCAGCACCGGACTGGTAGTGCGCGGGGGAAATACCGATCAGAACCTGATCATGCTGGATGGCATTACTGTTTATAATCCCTCTCACATGGGTGGATTGTTTTCCAATTTCCTGCTGGATGCTACCAAGGATGCCCAGTTTATAAAAGGCGGTTTTC
>MESS01000105.1:12415-12565 GCA_001771055.1 Caldithrix sp. RBG_13_44_9 | reverse complement strand
TGATCAGTAAATCTGGCAATAGTAAAACGTTTGATGGATCAGTAGGCATCAGTCTTCTCAGCAGCCGACTATCGCTGGAGGTGCCGATCAGGAATGGCTCGTTTCTCATAGCCGGACGCCGTACCTATTTTGATCGGGTTCTCGCCTTGA
>MESS01000105.1:12332-12400 GCA_001771055.1 Caldithrix sp. RBG_13_44_9 | reverse complement strand
CGTATTATTTCTATGACTTTCAGGGAAGCTTTTTCCAGGATCTTTCACCTTATGACCGCCTCACCCTC
>MESS01000105.1:12214-12310 GCA_001771055.1 Caldithrix sp. RBG_13_44_9 | reverse complement strand
TGCTGGATTGGGATCGCCTGAATTTCAATATTGAATGGGGAAATCGTACTGTCTCCGGAAACTGGCGGCATGTTTTTTCACCCCAGTTATTTTCCA
>MESS01000105.1:3954-12206 GCA_001771055.1 Caldithrix sp. RBG_13_44_9 | reverse complement strand
GTTGCGGCCTCCCGCTTCAATACCGAGGTATTACTGGGAGGAGACCAGGGGGTGAATAGTAAAAATGATGTGCTGGATTATACCGCCAAAGCTGATCTGAGTTATCTTTTTTCAAACCGGAATGTTTTGAAATTCGGTTTTGAGTATAAAAAGTTGAAGTTTGAATATCGGGACATTTACGATGAGCGGACCCTCTTCCGGCTGTTACAGACTCCGGCCGAAATGGGAGTTTACCTGCAGGATGATTGGCAGATAAATCCCCGCTGGATCATTAAACCAGGATTGAGATTGAGCTATTTCACCCAGAATGGAAATACCGTTTACTTTGAACCCCGCTTTTCAGTTAAATATAAATTACGGGATGGGGAATATCTCACCTATGCTACCGGCTTGTTCCGCCAATTCATCTTTACCGTGCAGGATGAATATAATCCCACATTCATCAATAGCTGGTTTGCGATCGATGAAACCGTACCGGCCGGACAGTCCTGGCATCAAATTATTGGCTATGAACGGGAGTTGTGGAGCACCACGGTTCTGCAGATCGAGTTCTATTATAAAACCCTGGATAATATGCTGACTTACCGTGAACAGCGATCAGCAGTGGACGAGGAGGTAGGAGATGATATTAAAGCCAGCGATTTTTTTGTTCCCAGTGATGGGTACTCCTATGGCACCGAAATATTCCTTCATAAAAAATATGGACGATTAGCCGGCTGGCTGGGTTACACTCTGAACTGGGCCAGGAAATCGCTGGATAATTATACCTATTTTGCTTCCTTTGACCGCCGGCATAACCTGGATGTATTGTTCAGCTACGATATTGGGAAAAACTGGCGCTTCTCGCTGCAGTTTAATTACGGTACCGGCTTCCCTTACACTCGGGTTGAGGGCAGTTATGAAGAGCGTGATGGCGGTCTGGTGGAACACCGTTTGATTTACGGAGAGAGAAATCGGTTCCGTTACCCGGGGTATCAACGGTTGGATATCGGTTTCAGCAAATTTTTTAAGTGGCTGGGACTTAAGTGGCAATTTGATGCCCAGGTGATCAATCTATATAACCGGGATAATGTGTTTTTATATGAGTGGGAATTTGATTCCAATCCCGCCAAAAGAACAGTTATTACCATGCTGCCGATAATTCCCACCATCGGAATATCAACTAATTTCAAGTAGGATGACCGTATGATTCGATGGTATAAAATTTTTGGTCTGATGTATTTGACTGTCTGGCTGTGGGTAATAACAGGCTGTGAAAATCCCACTGAATATGAATTTATTCCCCAAATGACCCTGAATGCAGAATTGAGAGCCGGTTTTCCAATTGATTCGGTTTTCGTTTCCTGGAGTGCAGACATTACCGAACGGTATGATACCGATGAACAGAAAGTGAGTGGGGCGCAGGTTACTCTTAATGGCGTAAATTTACTGGAGTATCCTGCGGCAAAGGGCGTTTATTATTATCCTGATACAAATTATCGGGTGCAGAGTGAAGAAGTCTATGAAATTAAAATTCGCAGCGGTTCAGATTCGATCTCTTCCGTAACCATTGTACCGCCATCCTTCCAGATTACCCCGGGTGAAATATCAGACGGGGACACAGTTCAATATATTCCCGGTACCAGTTTTTTCTCCGATGAATTTTTTAATGTGGTCTGGTCAGGTTATCAGGGAAGCGAGATTTATCGGATCATTTCGCTGGCAGATGTTGCAACAGAAGCCAATTTTATTGTGGATGACCGGCCAGAGGCAGAGGTCTTTAAAGGTGAGGAGAAAGACCGGAAAAATCCAAGTATCTGGTGGGTAGCTGATGAGTATGTCCGGGTTAACTGGATGTTCTTTAACTGGACCGGCTGGCATAGCATTATTGTTTCAGCCATGGATGATAACTATTATCAGTATCGTAATGGCATCCTGTTCGGAGAGCAGGGAGGACAAAATTTTAATGAAGTGGTCAGAGGAGGTCTGGGTTTATTCTGTTCCTCAGCCAGCGATACCTTGAGGATTTATCTGGTTGAATAAGTTTTGAAAAGCAGGGAGCAGAATGCAGAAAGCGGAATGCGGAAAATAGAAACCACTCGGTAGTTGGCAGTTAGCAGTTGGCAAAATACAGTTTATAATTTATAGTTAATAGTTTACAGTTGAAAATCGAAACAAAGATGGTTTTAATCTATACTCTTTGCGCCATGCGATTTGCATTTTCATCAGGAGCCGAAATCACCGTCTATAAACTATACACTATAAAATATAAATTATTCACTGCTTTCCGCTTTCTGCATTCTCATCACTGGTTCATTCTCTGTACAGGTCTTCGATCTCTTTCTTAAAACGTTCTTCCAGGACTTTCCGTTTAATTTTCAGACTGGGAGTTAACTCTCCCTGTTCAATGGTCAAAGGTTCGGGAAGCAGGATAAATTTTTTTATTTTTTCGTAGCGGGCAGTTTCTACCTGTAGCCGGTCAATTTCCTGGCTCATCAGCTGATTGACAGCTACTGAATTAACCAGTTCACGCTGATCGATAAAATTCAGAGAATTCTGTTGGGCCCATTTTTTGAGATTCTCGTAGTTAGGGATGATGATGGCACTGATGAATTTCCGCTGGTCACCAATCACACACACATCCTCGATGTATTTACTGAGTTTAAGGGTATTCTCGATAGGAGCAGGTGCCACATTTTTTCCACCGGTGGTAATAATGATATTCTTTTTGCGATCGGTGATATATAGATATTTATCATCATCTAAATACCCAATGTCACCGGTGTGCAGCCAGCCATCCCGGTCAATCATTTCTTTAGTTTGTTCTGGTTGCTTGTAATAGCCGGCCATCAGAGTTTCGCCCCTAACAAGGATCTCTCCATCGGATGCAATTTTAATTTCCACTCCCGGAATAGGCTTCCCGCATGAGCCGTACTTGGTAGAACCCGGCGGGGTCAGAGAAATGATCAAATGGGTTTCGGTCATCCCATAGCCTTCAATGATTTGCAGTCCCATCGCCTCGAAAAATTTCAGCGTTTCAGTGGAAAGCGGGGCGCCGCCGGAGATAGGAAAGCGAAAACGGCCGCCTAATTTTTGTTTCACTTTGCTGAAAACCAGTCGATCGGCCAGCTTGTTTTTCAGGGCAATTCCGGAACTCAACCGGTTCTCCCGTTTCTTCTGCTGATAAAGTCTGCCGGTTTTTAAAGCCCAATGAAATATTTTCTGTTTCAACGGCGGGCTGCTATCAACCTGTTCCATCACCGTGCTGCTGATTTTTTCATAAAGCCGTGGAACACTGACCATCACCGTGGGACGGATCTGTTGAATGTCATTGATCACGGTAGTTATATCTTCAGCATAACCAATGGTGCTTCCTCTATACAGGGGACACCAGTGTCCACCCAGGCGCTCGTACAGATGGCTTAATGGGAGGAAGGAGAGAAAAACATCCTCAGGATATAAACAAAAAACCGATTCACTCTTCACCACATCCAGGACAAAACCATGGTGATGCAGCATCACTCCCTTGGGGTTCCCGGTAGTGCCGGAAGTATAAACAATACTGCAGGTTTCTTTGGGATTAATACTCTCCAGGCTGTTTCGGTAAAAATCCGGATGTTTCTGGCGGTGAGCAGCTCCTTCTTGCAGGATTTGATTCCAGGCAATGGTTTGATCTGAAGCCGGGCCGTTGAAGAGGATAATAAATTCCAGGTCGGGACAATCTTTTTTAATTTCCCGGATTTTGTTCAACTGCAGTTCATTCTCCACGAAAACCACCCGTGCTCCGGAGTCTCTTAAAATATATCTGACCTGGGCCGTAGGCAGGGTGTGGTAGATAGGTACCGAGACACCTCGCAGAGAGAAGGCAGCAAAATCGCAGATGGGCCACTCCGGCCGATTATAGGAAAGTATAGCCAGGCGATCACCCGGTTTTACTCCCCGTGATACCAGACCATGGGTGAGGTTGGTTATTGTTTCACCAACTTCCCGGTAGGTAAGAGCCTGGTACTTTCCATCTTTTTTGTACAAAAATGCTGGCTTATCAGGATAAGCATTGATACTGTTCCACATAAGGTGTAAAACAGTTTTGTTCATGAATTTTTCCTCGATTTTGGGGAGAGAAATGTAAGCGATTAATTGATGGATTTCAAGAATTTACTGATATTTAGTCCAGGCTGGAGTTTGTCCAGATTACTTTTTAAGTTGGTAAGAGCAGTAAGATAATTTTTAAGAAGAATATTTTTATGCTTGAAAATTCATTAATAAACATTTAAATTAGTAAGCTTTTTTATATAAAAGGAGGGTCAAATGCCAGCTGAAACACAAAGTCTTGATAAATTCATGGGTAATTCCGAGAATCTTTATGAAGCGGTAATGGTCGTTGCCAAAAGAGCCAGGCAAATTAACGAAGAACAATACCAGCGGATGCGTGATAAGCAGATCCTGGAAGAGTTAGATGGAGAATTTGAAGAGGAATTCCTGAATCTGGAGGAAGAAAAGAATGAAGCGGAGGATCCGGTTGAACCGGAAGAAAATCCGGTAGTTTCCGCCCAGAAAGAGTTTCTCCAAGGCAAGATTAGCCATCATTACGAATCAACTAAATAAATAATCGCCCCCGTTCAGCGGGAGTTTTTTATTTTAACCCTGCTGACTTTCCCATGAAATTATCCTCCCCTTTCATTGACCTGATTCTTTATAATGCCCGGATTTATGATCCATTGAATGGTTTCCTGCCAGCTACCGCTCTGGCTACCAGATTTGATCGCATCATTGCTCTGGGTTCAGACCAGGAGATCCTGCAACTCAAAAATCACTCCGGCCAGATCATCAATGCAGGCGGTCGTTTGTTGCTTCCCGGATTTACCGATTCCCACACCCATTATTGGAAGTATATTCAGCGGCAGATGGAACTGAATCTGGAAAACTGCCATTCCCTCTCAGATACCTTACAATTGACAAAGGAAAGAGTAAAACGATCACCAGAAGGTTCCTGGATTACCGGCGGAGGATGGGATTATAATCTCTGGCCGGCCGGGGAGTATCCGCACCGGCAGCAGCTGGATGACATCAGCACCAGGCATTTCATCGCTCTGGACAGTAAGGACTGGCATACCTGCTGGGTAAATACTCCGGTTTTAAAGCGGGTGGGTATTGATCCGGAAAAACCCTATCCTGGCGCTAAACAGTTGGCCTTCCATCGGGTTACCGGAGAATTTACCGGGCTGTTGGAGGAACAGGTTCGATTGGCGGTATTTGAGTTACTGCCGAAGTGGGATTTTTCCCGCCTGCAGGCCAGATATCCCGAAATGTTGCAGCAGTTCTACCGCTGCGGTATTACCGCGGTTCACTCAGTGGAGACACCTGATGAGTTCCGGATCAGTCAGGATGCCAGGAATCAGAATCAACTGGGGATGCGGATCTTCTGGTATTTACCTTATCAACTGCTGGATCAGGCAAAAGCACTGGCCATAGGTCAGGATGTGGGTGACGATTTTTTACGAATATGCGGAGTAAAGATGTTCGTGGATGGTGCGTTTGGATCGCAGTCTGCTGAATTACTGGAGAACTATGATGGATTAAATCATTCCGGCACGGAAGTAATGATGGAATCCGAATTAAAGGAAGCGGTTGCAGCTGCAATTTCCAGCCGATTATCCTGCGCTATTCATGCTATTGGGGACCGGGCGGTTCAGAAAACCCTGAGAATCCTGGGTCAATTCCATCAGCAGAGCAGACAATCTGGCCTGCGCCACCGGATTGAACATGCCCAGTTGATCCAGCCGGAGGATATTCCGCTTTTTAAAAAATATCAGGTTTATGCCAGCGTGCAACCGATTCATCTGGCACATGATATACCGGTTATTCGAAAATACCTGTCCCGCCGGGCTCATCTCACCTATCCCTTTAGAAGTCTGAAAAAACAGGGAGCTACTCTGCTGTTTGGTTCAGACATTCCGGTGGAGGATTATAATCCCTGGTGTGGAATCTACACTGCCATGGAGCGGAAATATCTTTTTAAGCCGGATGAACCATCCTTCTTTCCTGAGCAAAAACTGGATCTGCTAAGTTGTCTCCAGGCCTGTACCATCAATCCGGCGGCAGCGGCCGGGGTGGATCACCGTTTAGGGCGGATTCATCCGGGTATGCTGGCGGATTTTTTTCTCTGCAATCACAATATTTTTGATATTCCTGTACAGCATTTAATCCATACCCACTCGATGCTGACAGTAATTGATGGAAAAATAGTGTATCGGGAATTAACCCGGGAATGAGACGGACTGCAGTGGTTTCTCCAAAACTGAAATCAACTAAATGACTGGAAATTTGCTGGCGAATTTGCGGGTCCATTCCAGGGCGGCCTGTTCATCGGTTAACTGCCGTCCTTCCTTTTTCAGAGCATCGGCTTGATAAGTTTTGATATAGCAGATTTGTTCGATAAGCCGGATGCGGTAGGCATCGTGTTCATCAATGAATTCGACTCCCACTTCGATACCATCATTTTTTTCCAGACACCAGATTACCCGTCCCAGGCCTGAAAATTCCGGATCGATGGAGGGGATGCGGATCAACAAAACAGTTTCCGGGGTAATGGACGAATTAGCACAAAAGCAAATCCCTCCCACACCGATATTCCGGACTTCATCTTTGAATTCAAAGTTCTCATTACCGATTTTATATTCGATCGGAATATTGAGAGGGTGACGGATGTATTTTCGCGTTTCTTCTACTGACATGGAAAAATCCCGCTTTACATTGAAATTCCGCTGATTCTCTTTATATTATCTGCTTTTTTATTCTTTTCTTTAACCGGAAAAGCTTATTTTTTAGTAACAGCTCCAATTCAATTTCATCTCTCAGGGGTATGTTGTTAAAACCAATTTCCGGAATTTCCGGTTTCAAACGTCGAGACTCTTTAATAACATCGGGATAAACGGCTCGCAGATGAAAACCCCGCCTCTGATAAAATCCCAGTGCTTTCAGATTATCATTGGTGGTAATTAACCAAATCCGTTGGCAATTTTGGTGTCGGGCCAGGGATATTGCCGTTTTGAGCAGCAAGGTTCCTATTCCCTGCAGCTCCTTAAAACTATTCAAGATGATGATCTCGCATTCCCGATTTTAAATGTTATAGGTAACAAAACCTACTGGCTGTTCTATTTCTAAAGCAATTAAACCGGGAAGTTTACTAGCATCATGTACCTTCTGCCGGGTGACAATCCGGATTGAGCCCCAATGTTCAATAAGTTTTTCTGTGATCCAGAGTTGGTGGTTTCCGGTTAGCGGAGAGATCCGGAATCTTGCCTTACCCATAAGCATGTTCCTCTGGTAAAGAAATACTTATTACTTTTTATTAACCTTTTCCTGGGCCAGTAAAACCACCTGCAGGTATTTAATTTCATGCTCAGGAAGTTGTCGTGAAAGTTCTTCCCAGGAAATTTTGTGGTCTCTGATCAAAAAGATAAGAGTCTTTGAATAAGTCTCACGGGTGCCGGCTAGTTCTTTCTCCAGATCAGCAAATTTTTCATTGAGAATCTCATATTTTGTTTTTAATTGGACGTTTTCAATTTTACAGTTCACAAACAGGAAGAGAAAAATGATTATGATGAGAAAGATAAAGGAGAATTCAATCAGTCTGGCGGGTATTTCTTTCAAATTACCTTCTCCTTTTTGATTTAAATTTTCTACTCAAACAGAGAAATCATGAAAATCATATTCCCTGATTAGAAGAAATCATCTAATGCCAAATTTTTAAACATTTGGACTTCTTGAACCAAACTGTCCTCAATTAACAGTCGGGTTTTGTCTTGTGCTGATCATTTATATTTATGGGTTCAATATAAGATCAGTTTCCCGCCTCCAGCACATAAGCAAATATCAGAGGAGCAACAATAGTGGCATCGGATTCAATGATAAATTTGGGAGTTTCCGGAGCCAGTTTTTCCCAGGTGATTTTTTCATTGGGAACTGCGCCGGAATAGGAACCGTAGCTGGTGGTGGAATCGCTGATCTGGCAGAAATAACTCCACAGTCTGGTATCTTTCAGCTGCAGATCCTGCCGCATCATCGGCACCACGCAGATGGTAAAATCTCCGGCAATACCGCCACCGATCTGAAAGAAACCTAAAGGATATTTCCCGGAATTATTCTTGTACCAGTCTGCCAGGATCATCATGTATTCAATACCGGTACGGACAGTATGTACATTTTTTATTTCCCCGGTGATACAATGAGAGGCATAGATATTCCCCAGAGTGGAGTCCTCCCAGCCAGGA
>MESS01000105.1:290-3935 GCA_001771055.1 Caldithrix sp. RBG_13_44_9 | reverse complement strand
TTACCCGATTCAAATGTTTTTTTAAAAGTTTTTCTTCCTCGGCGGTGGTGAGCTCCCGGTATTTGGGGATGCGCAGATAATGGTCATGAGCTACCAGATTGAAAACATCCTCCTCCAGATTAGCACCGGTGCAGGTAATGGCATGGACTTTATCCCGGCGGATCATCTCGGCCAGGGACAAGCCCAGCTCGGCCGTGCTCATGGCTCCGGCCAGAGTCATCATCATATGACCTCCGCTGGTCAGAAGTTGGTGATACTCTTTGGCAGCATCCACCACCGTGGCGGCGTTAAAATGCCGGTAATGATGTTCGATAAAAGAGGTAATCGGTCGGTTTTTCATAGTATTTCCGTATTTTTTTTGATTTGAATTTAAAAAATATTACTGAAATTGAATAAAAAAGTGAGGAATAATCAAGTGGTTTTTTTGGATATAATTTTTAGATTAAGTCATGAATCTCAGATAGATTGATTCTGGAGGAAGAGATATTTATTTGAGTCTATTTTTATTCCGCCCGTACAGAGCTTGTATCTGACTGAGGACACAAGATGGGGCACCGCCCCATTGCATCAAGCCCTCTCCAAATAAACCAAGCCATGAAAGGGCGAAATAACATCATATAGGTATCTCAGGGCCAGGGTATAAAGAATCCACCCCACTCCCATTCCCATGGCGCATGATGTCCGAAGATGGGGACTCGCCCTATCGTATGGGGAAAGCT
Organism: Caldithrix sp. RBG_13_44_9; assembly: GCA_001771055.1. Taxonomy (GTDB): domain Bacteria; phylum Calditrichota; class Calditrichia; order RBG-13-44-9; family RBG-13-44-9; genus RQOF01. The sequence goes on along the minus strand of MESS01000105.1, from coordinate 3,216 downwards.
CTAATCTGACCAGGGCCCTGAAAGAGAGAGAAAGAAACTGACTGGTACTTCCCTTATCAAAAAAAGTTAGGATTTCAGGAATCAAATAATTAGCTTTTGCATCATTTTTAAGAGATCTTTGCTGTTAACGGCAAAACAAAAAAACCATAACTATTAATTCAATTGTTCATTAAAAGAGAGGAGAACAGATTTATGCAACGCTTCATCGTATTGTTGATTTTATTGGTGATGTTAGTCAGTACTCAATTATGGTCACAAGGTGCGGCTGTACCCGGCAAACTCTATCTGGGCGCAAGTGTTGGATCATCTTTTCTTGAAACCAAACCCACGGAAATTGAGGGTGAGGATTTGAAAATTGATGCAAACGGTTTTGCTTATAAGTTCTTTGCGGGATATAAATTTCCTAAGATCATCGGAGTGGAAGTTGACTACCGGGATTTAGGCACCGTCAAGGATAAACTAAATGATATTGAATTTGAATCCAACGTCAAAGGATTTGACATTTTCGCCACTGGCACCCTTAATTTTTCCAAGCTGGAAGTATTTGCCAAAGCCGGATATTTCTTCTGGAGCAGTGAAGTGAAGGGTGGAGATTATTCCGAAAAAGCGGATGATGGCGATTTTGTCTGGGGTTTTGGTGCTGGTATTGGCCTGGGCAAACTGGGAGTCCGTGCCGAGTGGGAAAATTTCAGTGTGGGTGATCTGGAAAGTCTGTCGATGCTCTCAGCCGGTGTCACTTATAACATCATGTAAATCTGGTTATAATACCCAAGTAACCCGGAATGGTTGATTTAACCAGCGGAAATTTTCGGATAATAGAAGTATTTTTTGAATAAAACCTCCTGCAGGTCACAGACCTTAGGAGGTTTTTATTTTAAAAACCGAGATCATGACCCGGCAATTATTTGTTTGAATCTTGACCGAAGTATTTTTTCATAAATTATTTGTCAGGTAATCGACACGAAGGATCTTACTCTCAGCAGAAAATATGACCCAATAAATTTTTTATATGGCACTTAAAGTACTTGAACTCTGTTTATCGCCTGATTACGGTGGCCTGGAACTGCATATGCGGGATTTCTCCCGCTGGCTATCCGGGAGAGACGATTGCCAGCTCTTCCTGGCACTTCAGGACAGGACTCGTTTATCTGGGGCTCTAGGGGAGTTGGATGTTTCGCGATTACTCTTTTCCGGACCGGCTGATAAATTCTCTCCCTTCAAAGCCAAAAGATTAAGTGATTTTATTGAATTTCATTCCATTGATATTGTCCATGTCCACTGGAAATTCGATCTGCCGCTGGCCGCCCTAGCTAAAAAATTTGGTAAGCGAAGATTCCAACTGGTTCATACCAGACAGATGAATATGCCAGGTAAAAAACAGGATCCTTACCACCGGTTTATCTATGGCCAAATGGACTGCTTTATTGCCATTACCCGCTATATTGAAAAACAGGCCCGGGAAAATCTGCCTATTCCAGCGGATAAAATTACCCAGATTTACTATGGGGTAAAAATTCCGGCCGGAGTGACTGCTGAACGAACTGCTGCCCTGAAGCAGAAATTAAATATTTCAGGAGATTTTACTATTGGGTTATTAGGAAGAATCAGTGAATACAAAGGGCAGCATCTCTTAATAGAAGCTGTTGAAAAACTTCGTATGGAAGGGATATTGGTGCAAGCCTGGATTGTTGGAGCAGCCTTTGAACAGTCTTATCTGGAGAAGATGAAGCAAATGGTCGCTGAGAAAAAGTTAATTGACCAGATTCATTTCCTGGATTTTTATGAGCCAGCCATTGAATTGATGAGCTGTTTTGATACGGTGGTGTTGACCACTAAAAATGAGACTTTCGGACTGGTGTTGATTGAAGCAATGCAGGCCGGGGTGGCGGTAATAGGAAGTAACTCAGGAGGAGTTCCGGAGATTATTGATCACGAGAAGACCGGGTTATTGTTCGAAACCTGGAATTCCCGAGCCTTGGCGGATGCCATTAAACGATTGTGTTTGGATAGAAATCTCCGTAAAAGTATAGCGGAGAAAGGGCAGAAAAAGGCACAGGCGCAGTTTAATCTCGAGACACAATATAATAAGGTACTGAATGTTTTCCGACGCCTGCGGGTAGAGTAGTGATGATCTATATCTTACAGAGCTTTCGGTGGGAAAACTGTTAATCCCTGTTGCATTTGGCTTTGGCGATTAGACATAATTCTTCTCCGGGGAATCTTGCCTGCCTTGAAAAGTAATTTCATACGAAGATGGGACAGCGCGTTATTGTCCAGGCGTCATGTCAAACGGATTAATTTTCTATGGGGGCAAGATACATTCAAACAGTAATATTAATTCCAATTACCATAGTATGGACTGTCCTGGTTACCCTCAGTGAGATATTTTTTGATTTTCCAATCCGATGAACGTATGGAATAATAAAACCAATGGTACTTCCTACCGCTGCGCCCGTCAAAATATCGCTGGGAAAATGTTTTCCGGCTTTATAACGCAGATAGCCTACCAGAGAAGCCAGACTCAGTGAACCCACCCAGATGTACGGTTTATACCGGGATTGTGGATAATAACGACCATAAACGGTTGAGACAAATACTGCCGAGGCAAAGGCATTGGTCGTATGACCAGAATAAAATGACCGCAGGGCGTTTTTGTCTAATTTTTCCTCCAACGGGATATTATCATTATAAACATAAGGACGGATTCGTTTTACTCGTCCCTTGCTGATCAATGGCACAACATTTGAGAATAGCATAGTTTCCAGATACATCGCGCCGACAGTTTCCCAGTCCTGACGGATTTCTGTCTGAGTGAACAGACTAAGTGGGAGGATTACACTGCATGCCACCAGAACATCACTCATTCTCCTGGCGTTCCCGGAATACAGATAAGTGGCAGAGCGATCAAATTTGTTTACCTCCAGCC
>MESS01000105.1:0-275 GCA_001771055.1 Caldithrix sp. RBG_13_44_9 | reverse complement strand
TTTCCTCCTCACTCAGTGGCATCAGATCCTGGTTTAGATTTTTTCCCAGAATTCCGATGGCAATTCCGCTTCCACTGATGAATACTTCTTTAGCCCAGTTTAACCGGTAGACAACCTGCGCCTGGCTTTCTGTAAGATTTCCCGGATTGAAGAGTAATAGTAAAATGACTAAAGCGATAAACACTTTAATTGAATTCAAAAAATTCTCCTCGGAAATAATCAGTAAAATTTAATTAGGGCTTCCTTAAAAAGTATATAAGTTATTAATAATATTA
>MESS01000104.1:7723-10660 GCA_001771055.1 Caldithrix sp. RBG_13_44_9 | reverse complement strand
GATCGATAGCCTCAACTGCTGCTGAGAGTCCGGCCACCCCGCCACCGATAATGAGAATTTTATCCTTCATGACCGAAAATATTTATTGATCGGAAGTTCGAGGGAAATTACCTCAGGGAGTTAGAATACTGTTATCCTCATTTACTGGCGACCTGAAAATGAATGACTCATTGGATGATGATTTTATTGGTCATTTCAGAGTGTTGATTAAATGCTCAGCACCGCCTCGGTCAAAATTGTTTTAAAGGCAATGGATATCTGTACCAGGTTTGGTATCTCCACCTTTTGCTGTAGTACCGGGAAGTGCCGGTGTTCCATCAGTTGTAACAGGTGGTGATAGATATTTTTCATGATCTGGGAAGGGATCATGTTACGACGTTCACTGGTGGGCAAGGCTGCCGCTGCCTGCTGATAGAAGGTCTGTGCCCGCTGGTACTGGTAGTTCATCAGCTGGAAAAATGAGTCGCTGTGTTTTTTTCTGATGATATCCAGTTCTGTCACTCCAAATTTTTCCAGATCTTCCAGCGGCAGGTAAACACGTCCCATATCAGCATCTGTCCCCACATCTCGCATGATGTTGGTCAATTGCAGGGCGATTCCTAAATTCACCGCATATTCCTTTACCCGTTCATCCCGGTAGCCGAAAATCTGGATGCTCATCAGTCCCACCACTGATGCCACCCGGTAACAATAATTCATCAGGTCTTCTATGGAATGGAAACGCGATTGTACCAGATCCATTCTGACTCCGTTGATCAGTTCTAAAAAATATTCCAGCGGTATTCGGAATTTCTGGGCAATTTTCCAAACTTTGTCAAAACGGGTATGGCTATGATAATTAAATTGCCGGAATAATTCGTTTTCCCAATAATCAAGAGTTTTCTGTTTCCGGCCGGCAGAAGCATTCCCATCGGCAATATCATCGGTTTGACGGCAAAAACTGTACAGGGTATAAATGGCCTCTCGTTTTTCGCGGGGCAATACCGAGAATGCATAATAGAAATTGCTTTTGCTTTTTTTGGTAATCGTTTTATCCTGGGTCATTTGATTTCCTAAGCTGAAAGGGTTGTCGAAATAATTTTTAGCCAGTCCCATTTGCTGATCTCCGGCCGGAAAGTGAGAATCCTCGGTGAATATTGCTCTACTTTTTTCAGGATCCCAAGTCCCCCGGCGATGGTCAATTGCAATTCCCAGCGCAATCTTCCCTGAATTTCCCGCAACAGTGGCATTCCAAGCTGAAAAAGTCTGCGGGTATCGGCTATTAAATCCCTCAGCAGCAGTACGAAATTATCCGAGGGACGTTGCGAAAAAATGTCCTTTTCTGATAATTGGTATTTTTCCAGATAGACCTTGGGAATATAGAGCCGATCTTTTTTTAAATCAACCGAAATATCCTGCCAGAAATTTGCCAGCTGCAGGGCAGTAGTAATATGATCGGAATAGGCCATTAAACTTTCCTGCCGATAACCAAAAATCCAGAGTACTAGTCTTCCCACCGGATTTGCCGAATATTTGCAATAATTCTGCAGTTCTTGCATGGACTGATAACGGTGACAGTCCAAATCCATTAAAAAGGCAGTTAACAGGTCATCCAACCATTGCAGCGGCAGATCAAATACTTGAATAGTATGGGAAAGTGCCAGGAATATCGGATGTTCCGGTTTTTCCCTGGTACAACGCTGCAACCGGCTTCGCCAGTCTAATATACTTTGACGGTCGTTCATTTCATCTGAAAAATCATCGGCTGTTCTGGCGAATGCATAAATTGCAGCAATATGCCGACGGTAGTGGGCTGGAATAAAAAGCGAAGCGACCGGGAAGTTTTCATAATGTTCCCTGGTAATTTTCTGACAGTAAAAATAGGCCGCGGAAAGATTCATTAGCTTTACGGTCTCAGGTAATAAAACAAGATGAAGATGAATGGAGAAACAAAAATCACCGAATCGAAGCGGTCTAAAAATCCACCATGTCCGGGTAAAATAGCGGAGGTGTCCTTCACCCCGGCATCCCGTTTAAAGCGCGATTCCACCAGATCACCTAGCTGTCCGAATACGCCGACGATAAGGATCGAAAGCCACATATGCAGAATGGGAAGCTGCGGTACCAAAAGGGGTGTCACTATATAAAAAGTAATAATGCTTCCAATAAAGCCAAATACCGCCCCTTCCACAGTTTTATTTGGACTGGTGCGGGGTGCTAATTTATGTTTTCCCACAGCCCTTCCACCAAAATAAGCGGCAGTATCACATATCCAGATACTGATCCATACCAGCAGGAAATATTTTCCGCCAGCCATGAATATTGGATCCCACCCCATCCAGGAATCTATATTAATTCTAACCCTGAGTAGAGTGGAGAGAAACAGACTGATGTAAAAAATTCCGGCAGTGGTTAAAATACTGTTCATAGAAGAAGTGGGTTCGGATAATCTAAGATGGCGGAATAAAATGAACAGCATGATGATTAAAAACCCGGTGAACATGGCATCTAATGACCACCAGAAATCCACCAGGATGAGCATACTTGAAAGTATAACTCCCAGTTTGCGATAGGCCCGGAGATTCTGTTTTTGATAGATGGTATAGAATTCCCAGAGTGACATTCCATTGATCAACAGGATAAGAGCCAGGAAATAATATCCGCCCAGATAACTTAACAGCAATATCAACGGGATCCCCCACAAGGCCATTAAAACACGCTGCGTCAGATTTTTCATGCATGATTCTCCCGTTAAGAAAAAACTAAAGAATTATCACTATGAGATTGTTGAATATTATTAGCCGGTGGTTCAGAAATGTAAATATCGCTCCACGAATTCTTCAGTTTCAAAAATCCCGGTTTCGCATACTACCTTGTGAACCAGCGATAGAGGTACTTCTTCGAAATAATAATTCTCAATGGCTAAATGGTTTATTCTTTTTTCCATAATCTGCTGTT
>MESS01000104.1:7354-7625 GCA_001771055.1 Caldithrix sp. RBG_13_44_9 | reverse complement strand
ATCGCTGCAGTATAGCTTCCCGTTTTATTAATGAAAGAAGCTTCGGTGATGCGGTTGGTGCCGGTTATGATAAAATTACTTTCCGGAATGGTACGCGTCAGGTCTGCATCAACGATCAGACTGGTTTTAATCCCGGCCTTAGCCAGCCGGATCGCCAGCTGGGTACCTTCCTGCAGCGGCCTGCTTTCGGTGCAAATCACTCGAAAATGTTTTTTCCGTTTTTTCGCTTCCATTAGTGCTGCTTCCACTGCGCTGCTGGCAGAATGGGTCA
>MESS01000104.1:4514-7324 GCA_001771055.1 Caldithrix sp. RBG_13_44_9 | reverse complement strand
AAGCGAATTTGCTCAATGACTTCTGCCTGGCTGCGGCTTCATTTCGAATATTTTGAATTTCTTCCAGCACCTGTCTCTTTACTTTGCGGATATCACGCTCCTCCTTGGGCAGCGCCTCGATGAAGTCTAATATCCGGTGACCGTAAGTATACAACAACGCCATAAGGGGTTTAGATCTGACCAGAGCATTTACAAGTTTGGAATAGGATTGGAACAGCTCGGTGCGATTGTGGTAGGTCTGTTTCTCGAGAAAACGTTCAATGATATTCAGTGCTTCAACGGCCAGATATGATGAGCTGTGAACTGAATCCGCCTTGATCTGTTCTACCTCTTCCTGCCAATACTCCAGTTGTTCTTTTTCCAATTCAACTTTTTTTGACATTTTCTTCCATCCATTTTAAATAATCTATGTTTCCGTTAAAAATTGGTATAGCAATGATTTCCGGGACTGAATAGGGATGCAGCTTTTTGATTCGCTGTTCCAGCTCGGGAAATAATTCCTGCCGGCTTTTGATGATCAGCAATAATTCTGTTTCATCCTGAATTTTATTTTCCCAGCTGTAAATTGAATTTAATCCCGGTACGATATTACAGCAGGCTGCCAGTTTTTCTTCCACCAGGATTTGTGATATTTTTTTAGCGGTTGCTGCATCCGGGACAGTGCAGAAGATCATCACATAAGGAGTTGTCATATTCAGAAAATTTCTTCTTTAATAAAATCTGTGTTACGCTTTGATAAGCAGGTTAAGGCAGACCTTTTGGTGGATCAACTTTCCTTTCTAACTGCCAGTTGAATAATTCGTTCTACCAGTTGATTGAAATTTATCCCCACTGCTTTTGCGGCCTTGGGAACCAGACTGGTGGCGGTCATCCCTGGAAGGGTATTTACTTCCAGGCAGAATGGCTGGTTATCCTCTGAAAGTCGGAAATCAACCCGGGCATAATGTCGGCAACCCAAGGCCTGGTAGGCAGTACGGGCCAGATCCTGCAATTTCTGGGTGACATTAGCTGTAATTTTTGCTGGGACGATATATAGACTCTTGCCTTTTTGGTATTTACACTCATAGTCGTAGATACCATGTTCCGGAATGATCTCGATAACCGGTAGCGGATCCTGATCCAGAATGGCTACTGTCATTTCCCGGCCGGCAATATATTTTTCCGCCAGCACCGCCTGACTGAATTGAAAGGCTTTCTCTATGGCCGCCTTTACCTGGTCCGGCTCTTTTACTACCGTCAGACCGACAGTAGAGCCTTGATCATTCGGTTTAATGACCAGCGGAAAACCAAGTCTTGCTATCTCTTCCTGAGACAGGTTGTCTCCCTTCGATATTCTGAGCCAGGGTGCAGTGGCTACATCTGCTTTCTCGAACAGAATTTTACTGATATGTTTATCCATTCCCATTCCGCTGGCCAGGGCTGCGCTGCCAGTGTAGGGGATTTTTACCAGATCCAGCAATGCCTGAATCTGTCCATTTTCCCCGTATCCGCCATGCAGGGCAATGAAAACCACTTGTATTTTTTCCCTGAGCAGGAAATCGATCGTTTTAAGGATATTCCGATCCAGTTCTTGTTTCCGCCCTTCAATACCGGAATGTTCTGCCCGGATCACTTCATTAATATCCCTTTCCCAGTCATCGATTGAAGTGTCGCCAAAAGCACAATCCAGAGCCATTACCTGGTGGCCATTTTCACGTATAGCTTTGGCAACTTCCTGACCGGTGATCAGTGAGACATCCCTTTCGGCGCTGGTTCCACCCAGCAGAACGGCAACTTTTAGTGGCACGGTTTCTCCTGTGATCTAAAAAAATTCTATTTTCTTTTACCTAAAGATTATTGAATCTGGAAAATGGCAGTACCAAGTTAAAAAAATCCGCATTAATGATTCTTCTGTTGATAACCTGGTATCTATTTTTCAAAATTCAAAGCCTGTTGAGTGAAAGTAATGATTTTCTGCTTTCCCAAAATTTCAATCACCAGTGGAAGATCCGGTCCATGAGTTACTCCGGTAAGTGCCACCCGGATTGGCATCCACAATTCATCTTTTTTTATCCCGGTTTCCTGCTGTATTTCTTTCATCAAATTTTTAAATTCTTCCACTTCAAGTTCAGGAAGATTTTTGGCTTTCTCCAGAAAAGATGACAGCACCGTTCGCGAGGTCTCTTTGCGCAGTATTAACCGGGCCTCTTGTTCATGAATTTCCAATCTGTTCTCAAAGAACAGGGCGGATTCGTGGACTATTTCTTTTCCATAAGAAAGCCGTTTATAGACCGCTTCAATAATTTTTCCGGTTTTAACACGGTCTGAAATGTCAAAACCAGCTTCCCGCAGAAATGGTAATAAAAATTTTTGCCGTTCTTCCTGGCTCAGCTGTTTGAGATAATGACTGTTCATCCAGTTCAACTTGTGCAGATCGAACACTGCTCCGGATTTATTAACCCGTTCCAGTGAGAAAGATTTGATCAGTTCATCAAGCGAAAAGAATTCCTGCTCCGTTCCCGGATTCCAGCCCAGCAGGGCAATAAAATTATTGAGAGCTTCCGGCAGGTATCCCTTCTGCAAAAATTCTTCCACTGCCACATCTCCCTGGCGTTTGCTGAGTTTGGATCGATCCGGATTCAGCAGCAGCGGGAGATGTGCCATCTGAGGAGGCTGCCAGCCAAAAGCCTCATATAACCGCAGATGCTTTGGAACACTTAACAACCACTCTTCTCCCCGTATGACCTGGGTGATCAGCATTAAATGGTCATCTACCACATTGGCCAGATGGTAGGTAGGGAAGCTGTCCGATTTAATCAGTATCTGATCGT
>MESS01000104.1:4186-4507 GCA_001771055.1 Caldithrix sp. RBG_13_44_9 | reverse complement strand
TTCATTCTGGATGCTCACCTCGCCGCGAATGAGGTCGTTGAACCTGGTTTCACCGGTCTGGGGCATTTTCAGGCGGATGACACGGGGGATACCTTTCCCCAGATTTTGTTTGATTTCTGCGGCTGAAAGATGTCGGCAAATTCCGTCATATTTTGGCTGCTGATTAGCCGCTTCCTGACTTTTTCGCATTTTTTCCAGACGTTCAGTGGTGCAAAAACAATAATAGGCTTCTCCCTTTTCAATAAGAAACTGAGCATAACGCTGATAGAGTTCAGTGCGTTGGGACTGCAGATAAGGGCCGTATGGTCCGCCTTTGTCTGG
>MESS01000104.1:0-4171 GCA_001771055.1 Caldithrix sp. RBG_13_44_9 | reverse complement strand
AATGCCAATGATGTGCAGAGTCCGGATAAGGTTTTCGGTGGCGCCCTCTACGAACCGGGTACGGTCAGTATCTTCTATACGCAATACCAGCTGACCTTGCTGATGCCGGGCAAAAAGATAATTGTATAAGGCGGTTCGCAGACCACCAACATGGAGAAAACCGGTAGGGCTGGGAGCAAAACGGGTTCGAACACTGGACATCATAGATCTTTCTTAAAAATTTGTGAATATTACAAATAAGAGCCGAGTCTTTCAAGCATTATATTCAAAATTTCAGCGGGACCAACGAAAAGAAAATGGATTCAAGGCTTTATTAACTTCTGGGATAATTCTTAAATAATTTTTGGTTTGATTTTTCAACTGGCAATTCTTTGCTTAAATTTGAAACTAATTTATGACACCGTTTTCAGAAGAAAGGCTTTTATGAAAGATAAGAATGACAAAATTATAAACAATAAACCTGCCGGCTTACCGGAAAAGAAGGTGAATATGCCGCCGAACTTTATTCGCACCATTATTACTGCCGATATGGAAACGAATAAATATGGCGGAAGGGTAAACACCCGATTTCCTCCGGAGCCCAATGGATACCTGCACATTGGGCACGCCAAATCGATCTGTCTGAACTTTGGACTGGCACAGGAATTTGGTGGTCGATGCAATCTGCGCTTTGATGATACCAATCCGTTGAAGGAAGAAGAAGAATATATCCAATCTATTCAGGAGGATGTTCGCTGGCTGGGCTTTGATTGGGAAGACCGGTTGTACTTTGCATCGGATTATTTCGTTCAATTGTATGAGTGGGCAGTACAACTCATCAAAACCGGTAAGGCCTATGTGGATGACCTGACTGCCGATGAGATCAGGGAATATCGCGGTACATTGACCAAACCCGGAAAAGAAAGCCCGTACCGCAATCGTTCTATTGCTGAGAATTTGGCTCTTTTTGAACAGATGAAAAACGGAAAATTTAAAAATGGCGAGAAAGTTTTGCGTGCAAAAATCGATATGAACTCCGGCAATCTGAATATGCGTGATCCGGTGATGTATCGCATTCTTCACGCTTCTCATCACCGCACCGGCGATAAGTGGTGCATCTATCCGATGTATGATTGGGCTCATGGCCAGTCGGATTCCATCGAAAAAATCACTCATTCTATCTGTACTTTGGAGTTTGAGGACCACCGCCCGCTGTATGACTGGTTCATTCAAAATCTGGGGATTCATGCCCCGCAGCAAATTGAATTTGCCCGTTTGGAATTGACGCGAACCGTCTTGAGTAAACGCAAATTGCTGAAATTAGTACAGGAGGGGATGGTGGACGGTTGGGATGATCCCCGGATGCCGACCATCTCAGGACTGCGCCGCCGCGGATATACACCGGAATCTATCCGGGATTTCTGTGAACGAATCGGGGTGGCCAAGAGCAATAGTGTGGTAGATCTGGCACTGTTGGAGCACTGCTTGCGGGAAGATTTGAACAAACGGGCACCGCGGGTGATGGCGGTTTTACGCCCCTTGAAAGTGATCATCGAGAATTATCCCTTGAACCAAATCGAGGAACTGGAAGCAGTCAATAATCCGGAAGACCCGGGAATGGGTACCCGTAAACTGCCTTTTTCCCGTGAGATCTATATCGATCAGGACGATTTCCGGGAGAATCCTCCTAAAAAATTTTTCCGTCTGGCTCCCGGACAGGAGGTACGCCTGAAGCATGCCTATATTATCCGGTGTGAAAAGGTGATTAAAGATGAAAAAACGGGGGAGATTCTGGAATTACGCTGCAGCTACGATCCGGCTACCAGGAGTGGTGATGACCCCGGCGGTAAAAAAGTGAAAGGAACTTTACACTGGGTATCGTTACAGCAAGCCGTTCCGGCAGAAATAAGACTGTATGATCATCTGTTAGATAATCCGGTTTCTGATGATGCCGGGGAAGAACCGGATTTTCTGGCCCCCATCAATCCCCATTCTTTGGAAATATTGCAGAGTTTTGTGGAGCCTTCCTTGAAAACAGCCGCCGCCGGAAGCCGTTTTCAGTTTCTGCGACAGGGATATTTTTGTGTGGATTCCAAGTTTACTTCCCCCAATAAATTGGTCTTCAATCGTACGGTGTCCTTAAGGGATAGCTGGGCTAAGATTGAAAAGAGTCAGGGCTCTGAAGAGAAGTAAGAGGTAATAGTTTATAGTTTATAGTTGACAGTTTTTGACCTTTAGTGATTTCTATTGGTCTTAATTTTCCAGGGGATTTTACTGATTGGAACGGGAGATTTTTTTCATCGTCCTCTTTCTGATGAAGCGGTATAATAACCAGATCACTATCGCCAGAATCACGACCAGCAGTACAACCCGGTTATATACTTTTAACAGTTCTATTATTTTACCCCAATTTTTTCCTACGATTGAGCCCAGATAAATCAGCACTCCATTCCAGATGGCACAACTGATCAGGCTTAAGCTAAATACCGCCAGGGGTTTCATTTTGGATAGTCCCGCTACCAGCGAAATAACGGATCGTACTCCGGAGAGAAAGCGATTCAATAAAATTACCCCGTAACCATACTTGCGGAACCAGTTTTCCACCTGATCGATATGGGTGCGGGTAATCCACCTCGGTTGATACTTTTCAATGATTTTCCGTTCCACCCAATATGCCAGCCCATATATTCCCATAAAACCCACCACACTTCCCAGGGTGGTGGAAATGTAGACTCCCCAAAAGCTCAACAATCCCTGGCCTACCAGATAAGCCCCTACCAGGATAACCGTGTCACCCGGTAGGGGTGGAAAAATATTTTCAATTATTGCACTGATAAACAGAATAACATAAGCCCAGAACGGAGAGGCCTGTTCAAGGGCATGAAGAATTCCTTCCATCTATTTTCCTTTTCGTGCCCGCAGCATCACCACCGCCAGAGCAGCAGTGCCATCCCCTCTGCCCACAAACCCCAACCGCTCGGTAGTAGTCGCTTTAATGGAAATTTGGTTCACCTTGCACCAGAAAATATCTGCGATATGTTTCTGCATCTTCTCGATGTAAGGTGCGATCTTCGGTTTTTCCAGAAGAATGACGCAGTCCAGATTATTCAGTTCATAGCCTTCCTGACGTATCAATTCATAGGTTTTTTCCAGCAGTATAGATGACGAGATATCTTTATACTGAGGATCAGTGTCCGGAAAATGCTGCCCGATATCTCCCAGGGCCAGCGCGCCGAGCAGGGCATCGGCAATGGCATGCAGCAGGACATCAGCGTCGGAATGTCCGGCTAATCCTCTATCAAAAGGAATTTCGATTCCGCCCAATATGAATTTGCGGCCGGCAGAAAAAGGGTGAACATCAAAACCAATACCAGTACGTTGATTCATTCCAGGTTTTCCGATTTTCAATTTTTTATTGAACTATTTAGTCAAGGTTTCTGGAAAATAAAGCGGTAATAATCTTTCAGCAATTGGTAAATCCTCCGGAGAAGTAATTTTGATGTTGTAATAATCTCCCCGGCACACCACGACTTTTTTCCCGTAATGTTCCAGAATGCCTGCATCATCGGAGACTCGAACTTTATCCTGGATAGCCTGGTGATAAAGTTCCTGCAGCTGGGAGGTCTGGAAAATTTGCGGAGTTTGTATGAGCCAGTAATGATTTCGCTTTTTTGTTTTTACAATTTCCTGATTCACTACCTGCTTTAAAGTGTCTCTTACCGGTACACCCAAGATAGCATTGCCTGATTCATGAGCGGTTGTAACTGCCGTCCTCAGCAGATCTTCCCTTATAAATGGGCGGACTCCATCATGGATCATTACCCAGGGAATATCAGCCGGAAGTTGCTGCAGACCTAAATACACCGAATCAGTTCTTTCTTCACCACCGGCCAGAACTTTAGTTACTCCCGAAAAATGATATTTTTCAATGATCTCTCTTTGTACAAATCGCATCTTATCTTCCGGTACCACCAGGATAATCTGGTCTATCCAGCGGATTCGCTGCAGAGCGGCCAGGGTCCAGGCCAGTATCGGACGATCTCTGAGCAGTAAAAATTGTTTTCTCTCCTGCGTACCCATTCTTTTGCCGGCGCCGGCTGCTGGAATTATTGCCCCGATCTTCTCGGTCTTCATTCACCATCTACCTTTTAGAGTCATCGATTGATGGTAAATTTAATGATCTGATTCAGGT
>MESS01000103.1:8240-10794 GCA_001771055.1 Caldithrix sp. RBG_13_44_9 | reverse complement strand
GGTATCCCACAATTTTTTCGGTACCATTCTGTTGATGCTTGCCCACTATTACCACGGTAATGTTGGCCGTCTTGGCTTCATACACATCCTCAATGCCGACATTTTCCACCAAGATGGCACCCAATACTAATGATTTTCCCTCCTGTGGTTCTTCCAGCACAAAACTGCGGGTGGGAGAGCAGTTGAAAATAAAAATTAAAAGAATAAAGATCAGAAAAAAGTTTTTCAGGAAAGCCATTCTCTTCCTCGTTCTTTTTTAGTTACCAGATTTTTTATATTGAATTTATTTCCCGTCCAATTATGATATGAATTTTGCATTTATTTTTATTACTGGCGTGAATTTAGAACCGTTAACATGGTAATATTTGAAATATTTTGAATCTGAGATGTAAAAGGGAAGGTATTCACCCGCTTAGAAAATTTACCTGCTTCTGCGGTATGAAGTGTCGATCGTAATTTGCAGATGTGATATTTGCTGTTTAGTGATCCCCTAAATATTTCTAAAAATAAGACCAAGTAATCGGCAGTCGTTTTTACAGTTAATTTTAATGCCTGAAACATCTTGGAAATTCCTCAAGCGGTGTCTCCTGAAAACATCATCTCCCAGGTCCCCGACCTGTGCAAACCTGGATACATAAGTAACAGGTTTTAGTATTCCTTGACCCACCCCTCGATCCCCTCCCTTATGTATAAGGGAGGGGCTTACAAAAGCTTCGAATATTTTAGAATATTACCTGGGGAGGGTCAAGACAAACATTAATCAACAATAAGATATCCGTATAGAATGATTTAAAAAATGAACCATAAGTGTAACCCATGACCCAAGTCGATACTGCCGTGTAATTCGGGGCAACCCATTGTCATAATCACTACATCATTCAATTTCCGTAAATAACATTGACTGACAATATCCAAATCTGAAAATTTACTTCAATATCAGTACTCTTTTGACAAGCTGATAATTATCTCCTTTAATCTGAATAAAATAAATGCCAGAATTGACTTTTTGACCATAATAATTCTGAAGATTCCATGATACGGTTACCGGACTTTCGGCCGCGCCCATGTTGAAGTCAAAGATCATTTGACCAAGGATATTGTAGACTTTAACAGTGATATCCTGGCTATTCTGTTCAGGCAGCAGGATTCGGAAATTTACCTTCGATTGGTGTGCTTGAATCGGATTTGGAAAGACCTCTACGCCCGAAGATCCAGCATGGACCGAAGATTTATTTCGCTCTTTAATTGAAGTAATAGCTGGTATTATATCCTGCATCCGACCACTGATCCGGACATCATCGATCCGCCCCTTAAATGGTTTCACAGTGGGCGCGGCAGTATTATTCTGGTACCAGCCACCGATGGTTAGCAGATCGGTATTGGCAAAAAAACTCTGATTATACACCAATGTATCCACCGGGGTGTTACCGGGAGTATTCCACATGTATACCCTCCCCGTTGCATAGTCATAGAAAATAGCGACGAAAGTCCACTGATTCACCGGAATGGTAAAGCTGCTGGCCACAGGTTGGGCCTGATTATTAGCATCCCGGATGAGAAATTCCAAATGCTGGGTAAGGGAAATACGCATAGCATAATTGGTGGTCTTGGGATTGGAATCCTGCCGCCCTTTGTTGACCAGAAAATACACATCATTTATTAATTCCAGTGGATAAATCCAGGCTGATATTCCAATATTCTCATCGGTGAAGTCTAAGTCATTGCTATCCTGCACCCGGAAGCAGGCATATTGAAATAAAGTATCCAAAAACAGATAATACTGACCTTCCTGTGGCGGGGGGAGGCTGCTATAAGCAGCGTTTTCCTCCAAGGTACCAGAATTATCCTCGTTATCCCACTCAGCAGTGTCAAATCCATTGTTCTCAAATTGCCAGCGGCCTCCCTTACTCTGGGAAAATCCTGCTGAAAGCAAAACGAGACAAAAAAATGCCGTCAGGAAAACAATGAATAACACCCTCATATCAATTCCTATTTCTTGCCACCGGCCATGCGTCGGTGTTTTGTTAAACCATGACGCATGGCCGTATTTTTTCTACGGTTTATGGTCTGCCGTAATTGGGAGCCTGTTCTACTCCGATATAGGCACTCATGGTCATGCCCACATCACCCCAGCCGGGATATACAATATACATTTTCTTGCCATAAAAAGTGAGATAGTGCATGGGTGACATCAACTGACCTGAGTATATTTCTTCCACCTCTGCACCCGCCTCTGGTTCCATGACATACAAACTTGTCTCCCAGGCATGAGTGAAATAGAGCATTCCATCCGCATCAAATTCAATACCCAGCGGTGTAAAGTCGCTGAGAATTACCTGTTCATTTTCCAAACCGCTGGCGGTGATATCATAACGCCAGATATTCCCATCCCAGATATCGGAAACTACCAGGATATTTTCAAATACCCGGAGGCATTTGGGACTTCCAATCGATGCCACTTCGGTTAGACCGCCGGCAGTATCATATTTATAGATGGCACCACCATTGGAAACAATATACATATTCCCAGCAGCATCCCAATCGAAGTCAATTG
>MESS01000103.1:1416-8216 GCA_001771055.1 Caldithrix sp. RBG_13_44_9 | reverse complement strand
CTACGGTAGTTCCATCCGGAGAGACCCTGACGATCTTTCCCTCACCCTGGGTACAGATATACAGGTAATTTTCCGGTCCAAATTCCATTGACCCGCTGATAGGAACCGAGGCAAATTCGGTTTTGGTTCCAGCAGGATCAATTCTGTAGATAATGCCCTCATCGGCTGAACCGATATACACATTATCATTATCATCCACCGCTACCCCATTTGGCCAGACAATTTCTTCATCAATAACTGCCAGGGTATTATAGAAGGTGAACTCGGTCTCGTTGCTCCAGAATTCGGATGCTTTTACTGCTACTTTCACATTCACAGTCGCATCATTAATATTTGGAGCAACAACTTCAAGCATATCTGCTGTGGCGGAAACACATTTTGCTACCAAATTGCCAAAGGCTACAAAATTATTTTCCGGGGTGGCATCAAAACCACTGCCATGAATCGTTACCACATCTTTTAAATAGCCTTCAGTTGGAGATATGGAACTAATGACAGCTGCGGTTTTTCCGGTTGGATTGGGATCATTGTCCGCAGTATACGTTGGCTGGTCAGGTCCCTCGCAGGCAATCATCAATACCATGAATATTGTGAAGGCAAGGATGACCAAGGTTATTTTAAATTTCATGCTTTATCCTCCATTTTATTAAACACATTTCATTTGAATTCCGTTATTAAAATCAGTCATTAAAACTGGAAATCAAATGAGAACATCTGCACTGCGTCGAAATTTTTAAACATAACATAGCCGTAATCGAGAGTAAAAGCCAGGCCGCCCAGGCCATAATGCAAACCGGCACCCAGTGACAGATCTTCCTCATCATAGTTGGTTTTATACCCGCCTCTCAGGAAAACCATATTCCTGAAGCTGTATTCCAGGCCAAAATGCAGGCGCTCGGAATAGTCACGGGGATGGATAGCATCGATCGCAAACATCGCATGATGATTGGATTCTTCATTGATGAACTGGAACATATCCATTGCCACCCCGAACTTAAAAGTAAGCGGTAAGGGGAATTGTTCGGTCCGGTATTTCTTTTCTGCAGAAAAATTCTGAAAGGACATAGCGAAACGAAGATCTTTGAATCCGGTGTAGTAGTAAGTTCCCACATCGAAGGCAAAGAGATTCATTTTGGCAGTGAATTCATCGGGATCAGTTCCAAAATTTCCTATATTGCCGGCTCCCAGTTTTTCATACAGATACTTGACATTTCCACCTAGGGCAAAGGCATCTGATATTTTCCGGGCATAAGAAAAGCCCAGAGCCCAATTGGTGGGTGAGAAATCTCCGGTTTCCTCAAACCCCTGAGCATTGTTAGCCAGCTGCGTTCCATGCAATGTTCCCCAATCCGCCGCAGCATAACTCAGACCGATTACTCCCCAGTTCTTATACTGGTAGGTTAAGGCACCGACATTCACATTGATATCAGCAATCCATTTGGTTTGATTCAGGAATACGTGGCCACCTTCGGTATAAGCAATCCCGGCCGGATTCCAGAAAATGGAGGTGATATCATCCGACATGGCGGTGTAGGCCCCACCGAGGGCTGCGCCTCTGGCTCCGATCGGTATTGAAAGCCATTTCATACCGGTCTGGGCAATTTTTTTCAGATTTTCTGCCTGAATGTTCAAACTGAGGCAGAAAATGAAAAGCAAAACCAGAATTACTATTTTATTTTTTCGAGTCATTTTTATCTCCTAAGTGATGCGTTTTCACAATAAACGCTGCTAAAAATTAACGTACCACTACAAATTTTTCTATCGCCCCTGGCAATGAATTCCGATCCAGATCCTGGGCATTATCGATTTGCAGGATATAGACCCCGCTGGCAATTTTCTGGTTAGATGCAGTGACCTGATCCCAGCGTTCATCAGCACTACCGGTCTGATGTTCGATGGTCTTGATCAGATCCCCGGTTACGGTGTAAATCCGTAACGTGCAATACGGCGGAAGATTTACAAACAACAGATCATCTTTATATTGACCCGGGAAGTTGAAATCGGCACCGCCAGCGATAAATGGATTGGGCACAATCCGGATCTGGTTGGTGTTATCGGCTCCAGGTGCAAAGGCGAAAGCAGCAATTTCCGAACGGTTGGCATATTTGGAGCTTTCCAGACCAGCATTATCAACGGCAGTAACTGTATAATGATATGGATACCCACGGACGGCGTTACTGTCGGCCCAGCTTGTCACATCACCTGGGACAGAGTCGATCAGTTCCCACAATACATGAACACCACTCGCATTAAGTTCATCATACTCGTCGACCAGAAAATTGCCCACTTTCCGATAAATATTGATACTTTCTATATTCTGAATGTCAGTGGTAATGTCTTCCCAATTCCAATCCAGGTAAATGACGTTAGGACCTGAAGTAACATTTAGATTGGGAGCCGGTAATGGATCCGGGATATCCAGACCATTATTCCAGGCCTCCAAAGCCCGATCCATGGACTGAAACAGCGAATCCTTACCGGTAGCCAGCAGATCATTCTTGGCATCATCGTTAAAAGTAGCTCCGGCTTCCCCACGATACCAGCTGCGCCATTCCAGACCCTTGGAGATCGCTAAATCACGGGAAATACCGTTTGCTCCTACCGCATAAACGATCACGATGGAGTCGCCCAGAGTCAGGTTATAAGGACCATAAGCCTGGAAGGCGAACTCATCCAGCTGGTCCATGGGATCATCCGGCCAGCCGGCCTGATCCTGTACCGTTTGCCGGTAACCGGAGGCAGCCCAGTCCCACACTGTGGTATATCCGGTAAAATCTTCATCCCAGACATTGTAAATACTCATATTAGCCATGATGGAAAGGGGTTGACTCAGCCAGTCGCTTTTATCGGTTGGGGAAGTATCCACATGCAGAGCGGCAAAACCGGCATAGGCGTTGGAAACTAATTCAGCCGAAGGCATCTCTGAATCACCACCCTCACCTACTGCAAAGCGGGGATCACCGGTATCATCGAAAGCAGGTCCGCCAGGTTCAAACTCGGTCCACTCCGGATGATCACCATCCCAGGCATAGGAGATCGCAAGTTCTCTGCCAGCCGTCGGTGAGAAGGTTTCATAAGTTGCCCAGTCATCCTGAGCTTCTTCATACCAGCGGTTCCAGGTGATATAGGTTCCTTCAGCGGTCTGATTGCTATAACCGACGAAGAAATAAACATTTTCCAGAGTCTGGCCGGTATCGGTATCGGGTTCTGGATCCTGATCCCAGTCAAAAGTGACCAGATAACGAGTATACATGATGATAAAGTCATCATATTCTTGATTGGAGAAAGCGTAAGATCTCTTCAGGACATCGAAGCCCGGATCCTTTTTATATCTTACTTCGATCATCTGGTCAGCCGGTAGATTGGGATCAATTTCACCGTCATAGGGACGTGAAGACTCCAGAAGCACTCCTTCAGAAAAAACATATACCTTGGGGGGGGCAAAGCGGCGATATTCTTTGATCCCATAGGGTTCTTCTTCATTATACCCGGGATAGAAAAAGTTTTCCTTGGTGTGTTCTACTCCCTGGGCATCGATCCATTTCCCGACGGTACATCCGCAGTGATAAAACACGATAGTACCATAGCGGAAATGGTCCTGTGGCCACTCCCCGGTTGGGTCCACTTCATTGGTATTGATGTAGTCATTAGCTTCCACCCGGTATTTATAATCACCCACATCGTGAGTGCGGGTCTGCCCCACCGCCAGACCGCTGAAGATCAGCAGGCAGAACAGCACCACCCAGCGCAGGGAGAGCTCGTAAAAAGTAAGATTTTTTAGATATTTCATCTGCCATTACCTCCTAAAAGATCCACATATCATTAAATCACCCAATTAATTTAAAGTTGAAATCTCAGACCAAAAAAGATATCTCTGGGATTAATAAACTGGTTCCAGGAATACCAGCCGATATTTATATAATCCTGTTTATAGTCGCCCAGTTTATCATTTCCTTTCTGTTCACCCTGCTCCCATGGGAAATGGAGCGAACCGACATAACTGTTCCAGTACTGGGGATTGACAAATCCTTTGTAATTGAAAAGATTGTAAACCTGCATGAATACACTAAAACGTACCTGGGTGATCTCAAACCGTTTTTCCAATAAAATATCGGTATTCCAGTAATCAATCACATCGGCATAATGCTGTTCACTCAACAGAGCATCAGGATTCAATAATTCCTTTCCGCCATCGGACCATTCCTGCAGCCAGGTGAAACGCCAGTCACCTAAGAACATCCCGTAACTTCGCGAGGTGGTAAAGGTGAGATTAAAATTGACTGCCGGAGTCGGCCAGCCGCGATTTTGGTTTGTGGTTTCCCGTTCTTGTTTGGCTAATTGAGGGTCCTCATAAATATACCGTAAACCGGTATAACCGGTACTTCTCACCCCATATTCAAAATTCATCCAGCCATACCACCAGCGTCCTACCCTTTTTTCCAGCCGCAATTCCAGGCCACGGATATCAGCATAG
Organism: Caldithrix sp. RBG_13_44_9; assembly: GCA_001771055.1. Taxonomy (GTDB): domain Bacteria; phylum Calditrichota; class Calditrichia; order RBG-13-44-9; family RBG-13-44-9; genus RQOF01. The sequence continues at coordinate 3,742 of MESS01000103.1, read as the reverse complement.
CTGTTATTAGCAGTAGTACCGATATCACTCACATTGTTATAAGAGATGATATTCTGCTCACTGAGCTGGTCGCTCACATCTTTGTAGTAACCCATGAAGCGGACCAGATAATCGCGGGAGAAACTCTTCTCGATTCCCACTTCATAGGAAATCGTTTTCGGCCAGTTGGTTTCCAGATTTGGTATAAGCGCCGAATTGGAAGTCGTCTGACCCTTGACGGCGTAGAGCTGATCATTTACCGGAGGCTGGAAAAAGTGACCATAATTAAAGAAGATCTTACTGGTCGACGTTACCGGATGGGAGACACCCAGGCGGGGACTCCAATAGAGTTTGTATCCACCGGTTGATTTCCGGTACTGATCAAAACTGTTACCATTGGCCATGAAATTGGCATTGGTATAAGGATTATTATCAAAAATAAATTGCGGATCCAAGTTATAGGGATTTTGACCAGGGGCCAGATAATCCGCCCGCAATCCAAGATTGGCAATCATTCCTTTGTATTCCAGTTTATCCTGGATATAAAGACCTAATTTTAAAGGTTTCTCGTCATAATACCACCAGCGGGCGGGGGCTTCCTCGTAAGGCTGAGTGGTATACGAATGGTTGATTTCCCGGCGTTCCTGGAAATAATTATAGGACAAACTGATGCCGGTTTTGACCTCGTTATTTCGGTTGATCTGAGAAACAAAATCAAAAGACGCCTTTACTCCATTGTACTTAGAATGATCACGACCACGACCACCACCGGACATCAGGAATTCACCCAGGATATCATACTGTTCAGTAACACTTCCGGTAAAATCACTACCATAATATCCCCAGGGTGCTTCGTCGTACCATTTATCGCCGATCTTTTTGATACCGGTGGTATCTCGATTACCGATAGGTTCCTGACGGGTACTGTACTGGACGTACTCAAGGTTGAAATCATAAAACATCTTGGAACTGATCACATGGTTTAAGGTGAGCCCGCCACGGTATTGCCGGACCTCAATCGGATTGAAGTTGGCATCGTGCCACATATAGATCTTCAGCAGATAATTCTGGGCATACTGGGAACCTTCGCGGGTTCCGGTGATCATGCCATTGGTATCTTCATACATCGAACCACTGACTCCCCGCTGCAGAATGTAGGAGTTATTAAAGGAGAGTTTCATCTGCGGAGTGATATGGGTAGTCAGTTTTAATAAAGTCGAACTGGCAACAGAATTATTCCGGCTCAAGGGATAGACCAACTGCAGATCTTCGTATCGTTGAGAGAGCATAAATGCGACCGGTGTCTTTGGAATGGGTCCACTGAAGGTAGCATCAATGATATAATCCGGTTTATCGGCATATTCACGGATCCGATGCTGCCATTTCCAGATCTCCAGCCCTTCCTGGGGAGTAATGTCATTACTAGGATCAGGATCGGATAAGAATTGACGGGCAACCTCATTCCAACCGACAAAGGCAAAAGGATACTCACCATTGTCTACCATCTCCTGGCTGACCCCGGTCATGGCATCCGTTCCGGCATATACTTTCCAGAATGGTCCCTCGGTACTGAATGGGCTGGGACCAAAATGCTTGCGTGCCGGAGGGCTGATACGGGAATCGATCTTGGCAGAATATTTATTCAGACTGCCTTCGGTACTCACCACACTGATCATACCAGAACGAATGTCTCCATACTCCGCATTAAATCCACCGGTCAACACCTCAATTTCCTTGACTGCAGTAAGATTGATGGTGGTCATGGGCTGCTGATTCCGTTCATTGCGGGTGGACAATCCATCCACCACAATATCGGTCTCATTCAGGCCACCACCTCGAACCAATAAACCGCTTCCATCAGCTGAGGCGGTGAGGGATATGCCGGCTTCAGCGGCTAAGATCTCTTCCAGATTTGAGAGCGGTCTTTCTTCAATTGACTGACCGGTAATAATTTTCTGGCTGGAAGATACGTCCATCTGGATCAACGGCCTTTGTGCTTCGACCACAATCATCTCGCCAGAAATCGCTTCCTGTTTCATTTCAAAATTCAGAGTAGTTGTCTGGTTGATATTCACTTCCACCTTCTGTTGAACCAGAGTGGCATACCCGATCTCCATTACCTGCACGGTGTAAGTGCCGATGGGAACATTGATGATGAAATAAAACCCGTCTTCATCTGAGGCCGCTCCCATACTGGTACCTTCAATCACCACATTAGCACCGATAAGGGCCTCACCGTTTTCAACCGCCGTCACCCTACCGGCAATTTTACCGCCGTCTGCCATGGCAGTCACCAGCATAAGCAAGGAGAGAAAAAACGTTAACGCACCTGATTTGAACGAATTAC
>MESS01000103.1:1014-1372 GCA_001771055.1 Caldithrix sp. RBG_13_44_9 | reverse complement strand
TTAGTAAAAGTATTTTCATAACTTGGGCCTCCTTTTTTCAATTAAAAGTTCTATCAAGATGTATTTAAAGGTTAATCCATTTGTTGTCATCTGTTTAATTCCTCCACCCAGTCAGGATTATTAAATTCATCAGGATGAGTGGAATGCACCAGAACGTACTGTTCATCGCCGGTGCGATCCACAAAGTAAAATTCAGTGATACCATCCAGGGTATATCGCCAGACAATCACGGATTTGTTTGTGATGGTACTACCTACTTGCCGGTCAATCTCTACCGGCGGGCCATACTGGATATAAATTCGGCCCATATCCGAATGAATTCCGTTTGGAAAATTCTTCTCCACATATTCCAGTTTCT
>MESS01000103.1:644-901 GCA_001771055.1 Caldithrix sp. RBG_13_44_9 | reverse complement strand
TTTTGCTCCTGGGGAGTGGAAATATACCTGATCTGATCATAATATTTCTTAACATCAGCTTCTGACATCGGAAGGAACAGTTCCTCGGCCGGTTCGTTGCTTTTCACCCAGAAATAGCGCGAAAAGCTGCGCATTTCTGCGGTCTTTAAATCACTTATCAAGACCTCCAGACGGTAACTCCCGGTCTTAAACTCATTGAGCGGTATCACCTCAATCCGGGAAGTATTCCTGGACTTCTTGAAAATAACTTCCTCAGG
>MESS01000103.1:0-600 GCA_001771055.1 Caldithrix sp. RBG_13_44_9 | reverse complement strand
TACTGCTGAAGGCAGACTGTACTGCCGGATCAAAATACATATTATTCATTTCATAGTAGACATAGATATTTTTATGTAAATCATCCTTCTGATACTGCCTGATCGGGTGGGGAACTAAAGTGAACCCATATTTTTCAAATCGGCTGTTTTCTGAGCTTTTTTCAATACTGGAAATAAAGAATGGATCACTCAGAGAAAATAACCTGGACAGATCCCGGATTATTAATCGTTGTTGAATGATTCCGTTCCGATGATGGGACTCATCTGCAATCTGTAAATGAAAATCATACAGCCCCGGTTTAAGGGCTATTTCTACTTTATTGATCATAACCGCCTGCTGAAGACTATTTTTTAGTTTTGAGGCACTTATATTTTGACTGGTAATTTGGGTATCAATTCCTGCACCGGTAGTATCTTTCACTAGTAAGGTGAGCTTCAGAACTATCCCGGTAGAGTCTGCATACTGCAGAAATTGCTCCAGTGTTAATAAATAACTGAACTCGCAGCGGGTTAAATTTTCGTTACCAAGGTACTGGCAGAGATCCAGATAATAGAGCAATCCTCCGCTGCTTTTTAAAGGATACTGCTTTTTAAAGGATA
>MESS01000102.1:26073-28290 GCA_001771055.1 Caldithrix sp. RBG_13_44_9 | reverse complement strand
AGCGGCGGGATGATACTCCGGAGTGTTCCGCCCAGACTTCGCTTATGGCTCCTGGATTCATAGATTTTCTTGATCGCTTGTTCTTTGCGTTTAAAAAAATCTTCCGATTCTTCTTTGGTATATATCTGCTGAACTTTATGACCGGAGCGGCTCAGGTATTCGGCCGCTTTCTCCCAGTTCTCTGATTTTTCATAATGAAAGGCCAGCACTTCATAAAATTCATGTAACCGGTCGGCATATAATTTTTCAATGGCGCTGGCAATGGCAGTATGGAGCTCTTTTCTTTTATTGAGCAGAATGGTGTTATAGGCTACTTCCTGAATCAGATAATGTTTGAAGAAATAGTCGAACTCCTGGGCTTCCTGTTTTTCCAGGATCAATTCCAGGGCCTTCAATTCATTTAATTTCTGATCCAGTCCGGTCTTGACATCCACCACCTGCTCCAGTATGGGCCGTGAGAACTCCCGACCGATCACCGCCGCACTGAACAATACGCTCTTGATGCTTTCCTGAATGCTGTCGATCCGGGCCATGATAATCCCCTGAATGGTCCCGGGAATTACTGATTCAAAATCCCGCTGCAGAAGTTTTACTTCGCTGTTATTTACGATAATGATATTTTTTTCCAGCAGAGTTTTAACTATTTCCTGTAGATAAAATGGATTACCCTCGGTTCGGGTAAAAATGGTCTCTTCCAGTTGGGTCGGAATGACCTCCGCTTCCAGGTACATTCTCATTAATTTTTTAGAATCATCTCTGCTCAAACGATTGAGAGCGATGAGCTCTCCATGCACCTCCACGTTTTTGGCATGTGAATATTCAGGGCGGTATATACAGATAAGTAAAGTGGGCGGGTTTTGATTTTTCGACAAAATGTAATAGAGTAATTCCTGCGAGAACCGATCGATCCAATGAAGATCTTCCAGGATGATAATGGTCCGATGCTTTTCTACATAGTTTTTGAGGAGCCTGGCCGTCGATTCGAAAATCTTCAATTTCCGGGTTGCGGCATCCTGCTGCGGTAAATTCTCGTGACGAATTCCCATTAAAGCGGCGATATAAGGCTCTTCACTCTTCAGATCATAGTTAGAAGTCCGCCGGTGCAGCTGATCCTTAATCTCAGCTTCCGGAACATCCAGGTCTATCTGAAAGATACTTCTGATCAGAGTATTCCAGAGATAATATGGAGTATTGGTTTCAAAACCGGAACACATCCCCTCTACCGGCTTAATTCCTTTCTGAATGGATCGGCGGTATACTTCGTCCTTCAGATGACTCTTTCCCACTCCGGCTTCACCACGTACAAAGAGATTGAAACCAAATTTATTTTTTGAGAGATCGAGTAAACGATCGATCTTCTGAATTTCCTTATCACGGCCGACAAAAAATTTCCCGGCGGGACGGTTGGAATCCTGCCCGAAGATCTCCTTTACCGCCTGCAGTTTATACACCATCACCGGTTCGGTCTTGCCTCTGATCGATAAACGGTATGGCCCCTCGGTCACCGATAAATGAGAGACACTTTTATGGGTCTGGCTGCTCATGTAAATCTCGCCGGGAGGTGCCAGCTGTGCCAGGCGTGAAGCCAGATTCACGGTGTCCCCCACCACCGAATAGTTCAGCCGCATATCGCTCCCCACATTCCCGGCAATCACTATACCGGAGTGAAGTCCGATATGCAGAGTGATCGGGGTGGATAGATTGATCTGACTGACCACGTTAAATCGCTTGATATCTTCCATCATGTCCAGCGCGCAACGGACCGCCCGTTCCGGATCATTCTCATGGGCCAGCGGCGCTCCGAAAATAACCATGATGGCATCACCAATAAATTTATCCACTGTGCCTTCATATTTATGAACTACCGATACCAGTTCTTTGAAACAGTCATTCAGCATTCCGGAAAGCACTTCCGGATCGATCTGCTCTGAGAGGGCGGTGAAACCGGTAACGTCGGCAAACATCACCGTTACCTGCCGGCGTTCGCTTTCTATTTTTTTACCGGCAGACATGATTTTGGACGCCAGCTCGGCCGGAATATATTCTTTGAGGAGATCCATCCTGTCCGGTACCGAATCCACCCCGGTTGCTTTACTGGACAAAGGCGACCCGCACTGCGGGCAAAAGCGGGCATTTACGGTTATTTCAGATTTGCAAATTTGACAGAACATTTCTTATAACATTTATAGTGTTTAATGAATCCCGGTTTATCGACAA
>MESS01000102.1:25138-25854 GCA_001771055.1 Caldithrix sp. RBG_13_44_9 | reverse complement strand
GCCAGTAGACCAATCAGGGAAAGCAGCAGGATCGATACCCAGATCACCGAGGTGGAAAGAATGGGACGTCCCAGAAATTCCATCGCACCTGCCTGAACCGGCATCATCCACATTAATTTGATGATGCCCACCGAGATCAGCATCCCGCCCGATCCGCCAATGAAGGCAATGAGCAGGGACTCAAATACAAACTGAAACATAATGGTGCTCCGGCGTGCCCCTACCGCCCGTTTGATCCCGATTTCCCGGGTGCGCTCTTTGGCTACCACAAACATAATGTTGGCTACCCCCACTCCGGCAATAAGCAGACTCATGGATCCGATGACCGCCAGAAAAATATTCAGACCCCGGAAGACCTTCTCCCCTTCACGTTCGTTCTCAATAAAATTCCACATCGGGACCGCCCGCTCGTCAGTGGGATCGAACTGATATTTTTTCCCAAGTACCCGCCGGATCTCTTCTTCCACATACATCCCATCCTCAGAGCGCACCGGCTTGACGATCATTTCATCCAGGTATTTATCACCATAAATGCTCTGGAAGGTAGTGAACGGAATAATGGCCCGGCGGTCATCCGGTCCGTTATTCATGGCGGTCTGCAATTTTTTGGGCATGATCCCGATGATCTTGAATGGGGTCCCGTCGATCTCTACGATTTCCCCGATAGGATCAGGCCTTCCGAAAAGCTCAGTGGCAATTTCACTGCCCAGGAATAC
>MESS01000102.1:19336-25116 GCA_001771055.1 Caldithrix sp. RBG_13_44_9 | reverse complement strand
TCTTTCTCGTTCAGGAAACGTCCACCGGTCCCGTGAAAAGTCCGGCGTAAATACTCAAACTCCGGGAAAACCCCTTCCATATGGGTGGATGAAATTTTTTCTCCCACTTTCAGCCGTACCCATCTTCCCAGGCCTGGAACTGCCACCGCCACCTGCGGAATATTTTCTTCGATAACCTTGCAATCATCCACCCTGAGAAGGATACGGCGGCCTATCGGCAGACCTTCCCATTTCTTGGTAGTCTGTCCGCCATATACCCGGATGATCTGGTCCCCGGCGTTCATTAATCCTTCTTTCATCCGGAAAGATAATCCCTCTCCGAAGGCCATCAGCAGAGTGACCGCAATAATGCCCCAGGAAATGGCGATGGTAGTTAAGAACGCCCGGGTTTTCTGGGTTTTGATATCCTCTATAAATTCCCGCATCAGCATCAATATCTGCATCTGAATCGATCTCTTTTTATTCCCATCTTTAATAACGCAGACAATCCACCACATTTAACCTGGAGGCCCGGCGGGCCGGGAAATATCCGGAGAGAAATCCGATCGTCCCCAGAATAACAATGGTCACCAGACCCACCATCGGATTCAGTTCCGGAGTTCCCACTGCCTCTTTTACCGATTCCAGAGGAAGGGCGGCCATCAGTCCGATCACTCCCAGCGCCAGTAAGAATCCGATAAAGGCACTCAAACCGATCAGGACCAGGGTCTCGAAAATAAATTGCCCCATGATATGCCTTCGCTTGGCCCCTACTCCCCTCCGGATACCAATCTCCGGAGTGCGTTCCTGAACTACTACATACATGATATTGGCTAAGCCGATCCCGCCTACCAGCAGAGTGATCACTCCAATCACTCCCATGAAAATGGTAAATCCCAGTGAGAAGTAAAAAAGAAATTGATCGAATTCGGTGGTATCCCAGATTCCGATGGTCTCTTTATCGGCAGGATCGAACTTAAATTTTTTGGCCAGCGTGGCATACACCTTATTCTGCACCTCTTTCCCCAGTCTGGGATCGTTGATCTGATAAACAAAATTCTCGATATATCGAAAGCCAAACACCGCCTTGTGAGTTGTCATAGGTATAAAGGCCCGATCCTGATCCCGCTGGTTGTAGGAAGAGGCCTGGGTTTTCGCCCTCATTACTCCCACCACCAGGAACGGTATTTCATCGATATACACATATTTCCCGATGGCATCGGCTTTTTCACCAAACAGCAGGTCCCGCAGAAGGTTTCCCAAAAAAACCACCCGGCGTCTATGTTCTACATCCAGCTCATTCAACCAGCGCCCTCCCGCTTCGGGCCAGATATTACGCATTTCACCATATTCCGGGATAATCCCCGTCACATTGGGACGGTTGATCTTATCTCCCACGCTTATGGCCGAACCCCATTTGCTGAATTCCGGGCTGATGCGCACAATTTCTTTCACTTCGCCGCGGATCAACTCAATCTCGTTCTCGGTGAGTCGGATCGGCCGGTTCCGCCCATAGCCTTGATAAGGAATGCTGGTCTGTCCCGGCCAGCAAATGGCAATCCCCTCCCCGATCCCGTGCATATTCACACTGAGTTGTTTTTTTACCCCTACCCCGAAGGCCAGCAGCAGGATCACGGTAAAGGTCCCCCAGATAATGCCGAACATGGTCATGGCAGTGCGGCCTTTATACTGGCGGAAATAACTGAAAATTTCTTTTAAATCATCAATAATCTGGTTCATGATAGAATAGCTAATTATTTTTTCCAGAAGACTTATTCACAACAAACCGATGGAAAATTTTTATTACCAAGTCATTGTCCCGAAAGGGATGGCTTCCTGCCACGAGGAGTGAAACGACGACCTGTCCGGCTACTGACGGAAGCAATCTACTAATAATTTTTAAGTTATCAGATTCCTTCGTTTCCCATCCACTAGTCTAAGTGATTTTCTTGACCTCTTTCTCCAGAACCACCTCTCCTTCCTTCAGACCTTCCAGTACTTCGATCTGAATCGCATCGCTCAGGCCGGTCTTGATATACCGTTCCTCCGATCCCAATTCTCCGACCGGGATCTGGACAAAAGCAGAGTCGTTGCGGAAAGTGACCACCCGTTCTGGTATGGCCAGCACGCTGTCCCGCCGGGCGATGATAATGTGAGCATTGGCCGAAAAACCGGCCCGTAAAACCGCACCATCAGTCTGATTGATTTTTATCTCTACTGGGAATACCGTAGTGTTCTCTTGCTTTCGGGCTTTCAGCGAAATCAAGGTCACCTCTCCGGTGACGTTCTTTCCCGGCAAGGCTCCAATCTGCAATTCACAGGACATTCCTTCGGTAATTTTCCCCACATCGATCTCATCCACTGTTCCTTTAAAGATCAGATCCTTCATGTCTGCCATACGCATCAAAGCTGTTCCCGGCTGATAAGAAGTAAGCGGTACCACCGGATCACCCAGATTCACATTCTTTTCCAGGATAAAACCAGTTAAGGGAGATTTTACAACCGTTTCAATGTTGGTATCCGCAATCCTTACCCAGCCCTTTTCAATGAGATCCAGCCGCTCCTGAGCGATCTGATTCCGCAGTTTTGCCTGATCATACTGCTGGACCAGCATTTCATACTCCTGGTCTGAGATCAAACCTTTGGCCTTTAGTTGTTTGCTGCGATCTAATTCCTTGGAGACAGTTTCCATTTCAAGAGTGGTCAGCTCCAGTTCCCGTTTGGTCTGCGCCAGCTCCAGAGGAGTAGGATCCGGCTTTACCTCTACCAATGGCTCCCCGGCCCGGACAAAATCTCCAACCTCCACAAACAACTTTCCCACCACTCCGGAGACTTTGGACTTCACCTCGATCTCATTCAACGGCTCAATGGACCCCACTGCCAGGGCTTTGTCAATCACATTCATTTTCTTGACTTCCACGGTGGCTCTCTGGTTCTCTTTATCCTTCGAATTGGAAGAAAGCGAAACTACCGCCACCAGAATCAGGATGATCACTATCACTGAGATGATGATCCATTTTTTACCCGGCTTTTTCATGAGTGCTATACCTCCAGATTTTAAAACCTGCTCGTTTTTCCTGCCGTAAAATAACTTCTTTCCTGTACGCTTGATAGCTGATAATGTTACTAAATAAGAATGAAAAAGTCATTTCAAAAAGAGAATATTATTCCACCTGACTCACAAAAAGAAAAAAATCTGCTGTTCAGACTTTTCCCCTCTGAGCAGAGCCGCACACTTTATCACAGAGAAAATAGCCCAACGTTACCAATTGGTCCGGCTCCCCCAACGAAAATGTCGAATTTTATTTGTATATTCTTGACATCAGTTCCTTGATAATATTGGACACTGCCATGAAAGAACTGATATTTATTTGATTTCATTTGCTATGAACTTCAGGCTGGGATTAAGATGATTGAGAGAGGGTAAAAACCAAATAATAGCTGCATTGCGGAATAAATTGTCGGGATAGTGATCCATAGAATTATAGGGATTAAAGGTAAACCTGGAACTTTGTTTTCTCTTGTATTCAATTTGACCTCCATCTATTTTCCATCAAAGTATACTATTGGGATCTATTTGTTGCAGTAATATTTTTAGAAATCCTATGAGCACATTTTTATTAAAAGAAGGATTGACATGAAAAGGTTTTTCTTCCCAAAATTTGGAAAAAGAGTTTCTTTAATGATTTTTTACCTGCTGCTCCCCCTGGAAATATTCTCTCAAACCCAATTGCAAAACCCTGCAAACACAAAGATCTATGATGACCTGAATGACAAATGCGGATTTGATGAAGAGTTCTCCCTCCAGATGAAGGAAATACTGGGATACAACTGGGGATATGGCTATGACAGTCTGCTGGCAGATCTGGAACGCTGGCGGCAGAGTCCTTACATAACCATAGATTCTCTGGGAGCCAGCGTCCAAAACCGGGGACTCTGGCAATTGACCATTACTTCAAATAATCCTCCCGGAGCTACGAACAGGCGGACGGTTTTTATCCATGCCCGGACCCACCCCGGTGAAGTGCAGGCTTTCTGGGTTACCAATGAAGTGATTAATTTACTCATTTCAGAAGATCCATTCGCTCAGTACGTCAGGGAAAACTGTACCTTCCATATTATTCCCATGTACAATCCAGACGGGGTAGAATTGGGATATCCCCGGGAGAATGCCAACGGAGTTGACCTGGAAAGAAACTGGACTGCCAATCCGATGGAACCGGAAACTGCCACATTAAGAAACCGATTCCTGGAGCTGATGTCTTCCCCTGCTCCAATAGAGATTGCCCTGAATATGCATGCCTCAGGTCATGACAAACGTTATTTTTGTTATCACGATTCTATCGGCACTTCTTACCAATATACCCTCCTCGAACAGGATTTTATCAATGGAGTGAGATCCTATTTCTTAAACGGTTTCGAACCATGGTATTATAGTATAACCTGGACGACTGGAACACCATTATACTTTCCTGAAGGCTGGTTCTGGTCAAATTATGCAGAAACGGTCATGGCATTAACCTATGAAGATACGAACTATCTGGTTGCCGGTGCCTATGATACCACTGCTTATGCATCGGTACATGGGATTACCGATTATCTCGGTCTCATCGCCACGCCGATTTATAGTCAATCGTCATTGATAACAGAACATCCAACTTTGTACCCTAATTTTCCAAATCCATTTAATAATGCCACTACCATCAGTTACTATTTACCGGAAGCCGCCAGGGTTGAACTGAAAATATATAATTTGCTCGGAGAAGAAGTAAAAATTTTAGTGGATGAATTTCAAAATCCTGGTCATAAAGAATTATCATGGGAGGGAAGAGACAATTCTGGCCGCACAGTCAGTTCGGGAATTTATATTTCTAGAATAGTTGCCGGCGATGTGACAGAAAGCAGTCGCCTGATGTTTTTAAAATGAGGGTTGACCTCATGATAAGCAAGTACCGAATGCAGGATTTATTATCTATCTGCTGACTGGATCATTTTTATTTATAGACATGACAACAGGATTAACAGGATAGATGAAATAAAAAAGAGAGTACTATAAAAAACTATCAGATAATTTATAATGGAAGACTGAATGATTATGAATTTTTCAGATATTCCATCAGGTTAATCATGTTATCATGTCTAAAAATTAATAACGGCATCAGGTTGGGTAATTATTTCAGAAAAATTATCTTTTTAATTTGCGAGTGCTCGGCTGCAGGAAAATATTTTTTGTCTGATACGATTTTGTTCGCTAATATTTAAACATATTCTTAAAAAATCTTACTAAAAGTGCGAAATCAAAATGACAACATCCCAAAAAGTCAAAGTGAAACATCTAAAAACCGCCATAATTCTGGAAGATTTTGGTAAACTGCAGAAAGCTGCCCATTATTATGCCAGGGCCCAGGAATATCTAAAATCTGCAAAACTATATAAGGGCATTGGAGATTTCAGTAAGGCCGGCGATTCCTATTATGCTGCCGGAAAGTTGAGTGAGGCGCTTAAAATGTACCTCCGGGCAGGACGAAAAGACAAAAAAATAGCCATACTTTATGAGAAGACCGGTAATTATCGTAAAGCGGCAGATCTATGGAAATTATTAGCACATATCAGAAATTGGAAGCGGTGCTTTCAACAATCCAGACAACTTTCTTTATTTGATTTAAAACTATAAACAACCACTATCATTCAAGTCTATTATTAACTGATTGCAGGCGCAGCTTTACTCGCTTGCTGTTCATTTGATAAAACAGTTCGTATTTTTATAGTAACTACCCTGTCTTAATCTGGGAAATCAACCT
>MESS01000102.1:19005-19278 GCA_001771055.1 Caldithrix sp. RBG_13_44_9 | reverse complement strand
CCCTGTTACCGACGTGAAAGGCCGGTGTCCTGGGCCTCTAGACGATGGGAGCTCAAAATAGTTGATAGTGTACAGTTTATAGTTAACAGTTAAAAACTATAAATTATAAACTATTAACTATAAACTGCCCTTCTCGGGGGGCAAAAATTTACTTTTAGAATAGGGGAAAAACAACCGGAAAGAAAAAAGGGTGGATGATGGGATTCGAACCCACGGCCACCAGGGCCACAACCTGGTGCTCTAACCAGCTGAGCTACATCCACCATAACCGTC
>MESS01000102.1:14550-18839 GCA_001771055.1 Caldithrix sp. RBG_13_44_9 | reverse complement strand
GACAAAAGGAGGATCTAATTTTTTTCTTTTTTCTTTTGTCTTTTTTCTTGTATTTAGTCGGGGCGACTGGATTTGAACCAGCGACCCCCTGCTCCCAAGGCAGGTGCGCTAACCAGGCTGCGCTACGCCCCGTTCCTAATTTTGGGCGCTCAATTTACGTGATTTTCAAATGAAAGTCAAGATGCCTTTCCCCTTGACGGAGTACCTCCTCTTACCCAATCTAAATCCACCCCATCTCCCTGGCTTGTAAAAAAATATCACATTCCCAAAATCCTTCCAGATGAAAACATTTGCTAATAATCTGCAAAAAGTGCAAGAATGTTGTTTTTTAACCTGTTTTTCGGGTGTACATTTGGCATCAAAAATAAACAATGTTCAACATTGGATTGATGGCATAAAGATTGTACCTCAAAAAGAAAAGCGGAGACAGACATATATGAAAGTCGTTCCGGTAATAAGTATCCTGCTGATGATTCTGGTCTTTTCTGCTTTCATGACCAATCCTTCCTTCAACGGCATCACTCCTGGCTGCGCTGGCGGTGGATGTCACTCCCTGCAAAGCGGCCTGATCAGTGTGACCCCGCTGAATAATCTGCAACTGCAGGTGGCCGTATCGGGAGTATCAGCTGGTAAGGAAGTGGCCGGTGAATTGGTTAATGCCAATAACCAGGTTGTTCATTTTGTAAACAGCACCAATGACAATCCATTTATCCTTACCGCACCTCAGACCGGACAATATACCGTGAACGCAGGTTTCAAGAGTCCCGCCCTACGCTGGAGTTCCGCCACTATTAACCTGAGCCCCACCACTCTGAATATTCCTACTCCTACAGCCACCGGTTCGACCATTGAGCTCTTTCCAAATCACCCCAACCCGTTCAATCTGGAAACGGTTATTCGATTTTCGTTGCCACGGACCGCCCGGGTGGAACTGGAAGTCTACACGGTACATGGACAGTTGATCAAACGCCTCACCGGGGGCCACCTCCCCACTGGCATCCATTCTCTCAAATGGAATGGCCGGGATGATGAAGGCCGCCCCTGTCCCTCAGGCATCTACCTCTTCCAGATTAAGAGCGATGACCACCGGGTGGTGCGATCCATGATTCTCTCCAAATAGGGAAAATCTTCCGTATCACCTGAAATCCGACTTGTTTAAATACGATTAAACTATTAATTTCATGGAGCAATCAAAAACGATTTCTCCATGAAAAATATCGAGATCAAGTTTCAACTCCCCTCCCATCAGGAAATACTTTCCTATCTCAATCAGCATCATGATATCGATTTTCTCTGGAGCAAAGAACAAACCGATATTTATTTCCAGATTCCCCGGGGACGGTTAAAACTGCGAATCCAGACCAATTCCGATTCACAGCTTATCTATTATCAAAGAAGTAATTCGCCGGAGGCCCGGCTGAGCGAATATTTGATCTCCCCTGTCAGCGATGCCGGTTCTTTAAAAATTATTTTAGAGAAAGCCCTGGGCGTGAAGACCATTGTGAAGAAAAAACGGCATCTCTACCAGTTCCGCAATGTCCGGATCCATATCGATGAAGTCCATGAACTGGGTAATTTTATCGAATTCGAATCAGTTCTGGATGAGGCAACCGATGAAGAAACCGGCCGGACGAATTTGCACAATCTGTTGAAGAATTTGTCCTCCTTTTCGTTAACTCCGGTGGCCGAAAGTTATGCAGACTTAATTCATAAATGAAATAGATCCAATTAAGAATTTCTGGAGGACGGAATCAATGAAAGCCGTAATCATGGCCGGAGGCTTCGGCACCCGACTTCGTCCATTGACCTATAACATCCCCAAACCGATGACCCCGGTACTGAACCGGCCGATGATGGAACATATTATCCTACTGTTAAAGAAATATGGGATCCAGGACATTATTGCCCTGCTTTACTTTCAGCCCCATTCTATCATTGATTATTTCCGGGATGGGAAGAAGTGGGGAGTAAACCTCACTTACGTTTCGGCCGAAGCGGATTATGGGACGGCCGGAAGCGTGAAGAATGCGGTGGAATTATTGAAGGACCGCTTCATCATCATCAGCGGAGATGTATTGACAGACTTGAATCTGGAGAAACTAATTCACTTCCATCAGGAAAAACAGGCGGAAGCTACCATCGCCCTCAGCCGTCAAACCAATCCCCTGCAATTCGGGGTGGTAATTACCGATGATAACGGTAAAATCACCCGCTTCCTGGAGAAACCTTCCTGGGGTCAGGTTTTCAGCGATACCATCAATACCGGTATTTACATTCTTGAACCCAAGGCATTAGACCGCATTCCACTGCATGAGGAATTCGATTTCAGCAAGGATCTATTCCCGGTCATGCTTCGCGGAAGTGCCCCTTTATACGGATATATTGCTGACGGTTACTGGAAAGATGTTGGCAATCTAAATGAATACCTGCAGTCAAATTCTGACGCACTATCCGGCAAAGTAAAGCTGGACTTAACAGAATATCAGCAACACGATGGGATATGGAAGCATAAAACCGCCAAGGTAGATCCTCAGGCCCTGCTTCATGGCCCGGTAGTTATTGGGCCCAATTCCAGGATTGAATCCAATGCCATCATTGAAAAAAGCATCATTGGTGCTAACTGCACCATTCTCGCTCACACCAAAATCCTGGAATCGGTCTTATGGGATGGAGTAACAGTAGGAGAAAATTCCACTCTCAGCCAGGATGTGATTGGATACCGGACTCAAATTGGATCAGAAGTATTCATTTCGGAAAATTGCATCATCAGCGATGATATAAAAATTGGCAATGGCGCCACCATCAAAGCCAATATTAAAATTTGGCCGAGTAAAGAAATTGAAGCCGGGGCCACTCTCACTTCCAGCCTGATCTTGGGAGACCGCTGGCTGCGGGAATTATTCAACGAATCCAAAGTGACCGGTCTGGTAAACAGTGAAATCACTCCGGAATTTGCTTCCAAATTGGGCGCTGCCCTGGGCGCCATGCTGGGAATAGAGAAGACCGTTCTGGTGGCCCGGGACAGCAGCACTGCCTGCCGGATGGTAAATCGCGCCATCATCACCGGTCTCATGTCCACCGGCATTCAGGTGTACGACCTGCGCAATATCCCGATTCCCATTGTCAGACATCAGCTCCGCAATCATCCGGCATCGGCGGGAGTAGTGAGTCGCCTTTCCCCCCGCCATTCAGAAACGGTGGAGATCATTTTTCTGGATGGTGACGGCAACGATCTGGCGGTTAAGAAACAAAAATCGATTGAACGGCTGTTCTTCGGGGAGGATTTCTTCCGGGCACCCAGCAGCAAGATCGGTCAGATCGATTTCCCGATCCAGATCACCGATCAGTACCGGTTTAATTTTTTAAATCAGATAAATGCCGAAGCCATTAAATCCAAAAATTTTAAAGTGGTTATCGATTTTTCTTACGGCGGCGCATCACAAATATTGCCTCCCATCCTGGGTAGGTTGGGAATTAACGTAGTCGCATTGAATGCCTATCTGGAAGGTCATCGCCTGGATCATGATCCGATCGAAAGTCTGCGATCGGTCCAGGAAGTGCAGAAAATCGTACCGATCGTCAATGCCGAGGTGGGATTTATTCTGAATGCCAGTGCCGAAAAAATACTGGTGATCGACGGAAGCGGGAAATTTTTCGAGCATCAGCAATTGATGATCGCCATCTCGCAGCTGGCGCTGGAAACCTATCACTTTAAGAAATTTGCCGTACCAGTAGATGCGAATATTTATATCGAGGAGATTTGTAAAAGAAACGGCTGCGAACTCATCTATACCAGCAGTGACCATCAGGGTTTAATGAATGCGGTGATCAATCAAAAGGTGCCTTTCGCTGCCGGTACCCGTGGAGGTTTTATATTTAGCAACTTTCAATTTACCAGCGATGGGATGTATAACATTGCTAAAATTCTGGAGATGTTAGCTCTATCCGGAAAAACCCTGCAGGAAATATTAGCTAAAATTCCGCCCATCCACATCCGGAAAACTGCCGTACCCTGTCCCTGGGACAAAAAAGGTCAAGTGATGCGCAATATCATAAAGAAAACCGAAGGCCAGAAGCGCCTGCTGATCGATGGAGTCCGGCTGGTGCTGGATCAGGGAACGGTCCTTTTCGTGCCGGATAAAGAGAAAGCTTATTTTCATATCCAAACGGATGCTTCAACCGCTGAATTAAGCGAAAAACTGCTGAAGGATTATGTAGAATTTATGAATTCCTGGAAAAGTTGATGAGGTCACTTTCTGTTCTGCAGGTGGTTATCGCCACTACCAATA
>MESS01000102.1:10730-14530 GCA_001771055.1 Caldithrix sp. RBG_13_44_9 | reverse complement strand
AAAAGCATTCTGGGAAATCCTTCCTGGCAGATTTTATCCCTGCAGGATTTCCCGGAAATTGATCCCATCGCAGAAACCGGCTCCTCTTTTCAGGAAAATGCACTGCTCAAAGCGCGGATGGTTTTCCTACATACCTCACTCCTCACCCTGGCGGATGATTCCGGTTTGGAGGTGGATGCTCTTGCTGGTGCGCCGGGAGTTTATTCCGCCCGCTATGCCGGACGAGCGCACAATTATGACGCCAACAACCGAAAGCTGTTGAAGGAACTAAGGGGAGTACCAGCCGAAGAACGCAGAGCACAGTTTCACTGCGTCGTAGCAATTGTCGGTAACAGTACCGAAAAAATTGTGGAAGGGATCGTACCCGGGCATATCATTCAGGAATTGCGGGGTAAGGGTGGCTTCGGTTATGATCCGCTGTTCATACCGGACGGTTATGAGAAAACCTACGCTGAGCTTGGAGAAGAGATTAAAAACCGTATCAGCCACCGGGCAATTGCCTTTCAGAAGGCTAAGGCTATTGTTGAGCAACTGCTGAATCAAAGATAAATTATGATTTTTACCTTTACTCCAAAAATTTATGATTGATGCCACATTAAAGTCCCGTCCCTATATTATTAGGGAAGCCATTCCGGCAGAGCCCAATCAGGTTACACCATTCTGAGGACCGTCCTGACGGTGGATTTAGGGATGGGAAAAGAAGTCCATTTTAAAAGTGAACAGATTATTGGTTAATAAGAATGAGTGAAGCAGGACTAAAGTAAAAAAATGTAAAAATGTATTTTCGATCCGGTCTTCATAAATAACGATGGTAACGAATGAATCTTTAGCCGGATAGGTGATGAAAAGGGAAAGAACGGTACAAAGATTTAAACTTCATCTTACCCATCCCTGCCCCTTCCCTCATTCAAGAGGGAAGGGGAGTTGTTTGTGTATCTGGTGAAAGGATTTATGTATAAAGATTTGTTTATAAGAAAGGTATGGGATCTTAGCCTGTTTACCGAAAATAATCTGTCCGCACGGATAATGGCTACAAGTCTCGATATTTTCTTATTTCCAACTGATATAAATTATTATGCAGGATATTTAATAACCAAAAGAACGAGGTAGTTCTTCTTCACTTGCTATAATTTCAATGATTTATCTACGCTGCAAGGAGAGACTTGATGTTTCTAAAAATATTTTTGATCCCGCTGATTACTCTTCTCTTGATTTTAACCGGCAATACAGTCTGGTCTAAAAGTTTTACCATCGATAAAATTGACATCCAGGCAGAAATTCTGCCGGATGGCAGCATGCAGCTCACTGAGGCCCGGACTTACACTTTCTGGGGAGAATTTTCCTGGGCGGACTACCGCCTGCCGCTGGCAAACATTGGGGAAATTAAGGATTTTACACTACGGGATGAAACAACCGAATATCAACCGGATTCGGACGAAAAACCGGGAAGCTACCAGTTGCACGTTGGTTCGGATGAGTTTTACGTCCGCTGGAACTATCGGGCCACCAATGAAAGCAGAACCTTTACCCTGCGCTACCGGATCACTGAACCGGTGACATTGTATCAGGATGTGGCTGAATTTTATTTTCAGTTCATTGGAGATGCCAATCAAAAACAAATAGAAGAGGCCAACATTTCCATTCAGCTTCCTCAGCCGGCATTCTACCCGGAAGTCCGGGCCTGGGCCCACGGTCCGTTGTGGGGCAATGTGCAATTTGATAATGGAAAAATTGTGCTCACGGTTTCACCTCTTCCAGCCAATCAATTCTGGGAAGCCCGGGTAGTTTTCCCACTGGACTGGGTCCCGGAGGAAAAACGGCAAATCGCAGCCATTCAATTATCGAACATCCTGGCTGAAGAGGATACCTGGGCAAAAGAAGCCAACCAGAAACGAGAGAAAGCCTGGGAAGAAGAGCAGTCCAAAGAGGAGAAAAAAGCCCAGGCCTGGATCTTTTCCTACATTTTGATGGGAATTCCACCCATCATCTGGCTAATCCTGTTCTTGAAATATGGTAAGGGCTATACCGTACCTTATTATGAAAAAATTTCCTCCGAACTTCCGGTCAATGAACCGCCAGCTATTACCGGCACTTTCTTTCACGCCCACCAGGTTCCGGGTTCAGCCATCACTGCCACCATATTCGATCTGGCGCATCGGGGATACCTGACCATTGAGCAGATCACCCAGCAGGAAAAGAAATGGTGGGGAACCAAAAAACCGGAATTTGCCCTGAAATTGATCTATCAGCAGAAAGCCGATGATAACCTGCTGGATTTTGAAAAGAATCTACTGGATTTTATTTTCAACGAGCTGGGGGAAGGAAAACCGATGGTAGAGTTTTCTGTTTTCAAGAAAAGATCTCCCCTGGTGCGCGGCTGGTTTCGGCAGTGGAGTAAAATAGTGAAGGAGCATATCAAGGAACAGCCATTAATTGAAAAGAAAAGCGGCAGGGCAACTACCTATTCGCTTTTATGCTCATTAGCAGCGGGTACGGCCGGGGTTCTGGTAGTGATCTTCCTGGGTACTCCTGGAATTCTGGCGATCATCAGCGGAGCAATCTTTTTTTTACTTTCCTTTACTATTATCCGTTATCTCCCAGAAGCTAAATTGCGCCGGCGGAAACTGGCTGCGCTGTATAAATATCTCAGGAAATATTACTTCCTGCAGGATACCGAAAGAACTATCTGGCCCGGTAAAGTTGATGCTTTCCTGATTTATGGAATGGCTTTAGGGATAGGAAATCATGTGGTCGAAAAAATGATGTCTGCCTTAACTGCTGATCAACAAACTCACTATTTCCCCTGGTATCATTATCCGCCAGGAAACTTTACCACCCCGTCCGATTTTGCCAGTGCCCTCACTTCCATGGTAACTATTGCCAGCAGTACCATGAGTTCTTCCAGCGGTTCAGGCGGAGGTGCATCCGGTGGTGGCGGCGGCGGTGGAGGCGGTGCGTCCGGTGGCGCCGGTTAGAGTATGTATTTTTGAGGGATAAATGACCCCTGAATATACCATCAAAAAAGATCTATCGGTCTCAATGCTGGCAGCCAATGTCTACAGTCTGGTATTTGCAATGCCATTGGCCGTCTTTTTCATCTCATTGAATCTTGGAATATGGGGGAAGCACGGTCTGGTACAGGCCAGGGATGAAATTATTCAGCAACTGTTCTTCTTTGCTCTGCTGGTGCTGCTGGGAATTTTCCTGCATGAGCTGATCCATGGAGTGGCCTGGGCTTTCCTCGGGAAGAAATCCCTGAATACCATTCGCTATGGAATGAACTGGAAAGTCCTTTCTCCCTATGCCCACTGCCAGGAGCCGCTGTTAGTGAGAGTTTACCGGTTGGGGGGAATACTGCCGGGCATCATACTGGGTTTTATTCCAGCAATGATCGGGATTCTGAGCGGAATCAGCTGGATCTTCCTTTACGGGCTGATTTTCACGGTAGCCGCCGGTGGTGATATGGTAGTGCTCTGGTTACTGCGGCATGAAAATTCTCATGACTGGGTACTGGACCATGAATCCCGCGCCGGCTGTTACCTGATTGAATTAAATCCGCCTGTAAAATAAATCTGGTATCGTTCAGAATAAATGTGAACAAGTGTTTTTAGATTATTTAGCCATAGAACAGATAGAAAAGGTCCACGAATTTCACTAATTTTCACCAATTATTTCCATATAACATGCCACAAATTATTATTCATGAATATTCCCGTCTGGCAGCATACGGACCCCTCTAAAACAGGATGATCGTGTAAACCGTGGACCGCTTTCGTGTGTTCAGTGGGAAATTTTTAACA
>MESS01000102.1:8677-10595 GCA_001771055.1 Caldithrix sp. RBG_13_44_9 | reverse complement strand
GAAGGTGAAGTGCTTTCGGAGAATAAACTGGGTTCCTCTAAAGGAACTGCAAAGATCATGCGCGAGCGAAAAGGTCATAAGGGCAAGACGGTTACTTTGATCAGCGGCCTTGCCCTCCGACCGGCCGAACTGCAGGTATTGGCAGCAGAGCTGAAAAAAGCCTGCGGCTGCGGGGGATCGGTGAAAGACCGGATCATCTTAATTCAGGGAGATAAAAGAGACCTGCTTGTCAAGCTTCTCTCTGCCCGGGGATATCAAACCAAAATTGCCGGGGGATAATCCTCTGGAAGGTTTATCATGCCAAAACCGAGAAATCAAAGTCCGTCCTCCCTGGCTGCTGCTTGTGCAATTATATTGAACCGCCAGAGCTTTTGGATCTTTAACGATGGCCCTGCCGACCGCTTTGGTCTGTTTAAAAAGGAGGAACAGAAAAAAGTAGAGACCGAACAGCAATTACAGCAGGGCCGGATCGCCTACAATTATCAGCGCTACAACCGGGAAATCGAACAAACCAGTTGGACTCTTTTTTATGAGCAATTAACCGACCAGCTTTTCACAGAATTCGATCATATCCTGGTCAAGCCGGACGGCCAGATCAGGGGAATAAAAAATCACCATTCCCGGCTGCTATCTACCCACCCCGACGCTTACTCCACCGCCCGGAAAGCAAGTAGATCCTTGTCCACCAAATAACTCAAAAGATTGACTAAAGTTAGACCTGTTACCTTTCGAAAATAGTAACAACAGATAATAGGATAAAATACGCGTGGTTTGGAGAACAGTCATAAAATTTTTCCTGCCGGGCAGTATCATTTATTTCTGTCTTTTGATACTGCTTCAAATGGAATCCTTCATCTCTTTTATGCCCGCATTTGTAACTATCTATCCCTATATTGTACTGATTGTGGGCTTATTTCTGGGATGGCGGTTCAGCCGCAGCCGTTTGATCTTTACCCTTATCATTCTGGCCATTGTAGATCGCACTCTCCGCCAGCTGAGTTTCCAACCGCAGGCAGGAATTGACGTTGACCACATCGTTTTTGATATTCTTAGTTTTCTACTGCCGTTGAATATTTTGATTATTGCTTTTATCCGGGAACGCGGGATATTTACTCTGCGGGGTGTGGGAAGGTTGGGCCTCATCAGTATACAGCCTTTTATCATCTACACTCTGGTAAAATTTCGTTATCTGGAGTTCTTCACCTTTCTGGATTCAAAACTGGTAAGCAGTACCTTCTTCGAACAGGTTGCCATTCCTCAACCTTCCATGCTGCTTTTTATTATAGTCTTCATTTTTCTTATAGTCAATTTTGTCATAAAAAAAGATTTCCTTGAAGGCGGATTATTCTGGGCTTTGCTGTGCATGTTCGGGGCTTTGCTGGAGAAAGGCGCCAACGATGTTGCTATCATGTATTTATCCACCTCTGGACTCATTCTGATTGTATCTATCCTGGAATATTCTCACAATGTAGCTTATCGTGATGAACTGACCGGCCTTCCTGCCCGCCGTTCGCTGTATGAAACCTTTCTGAAGTTGCCCAACCGCTACTCCATTGCTATGGTGGATATCGATTACTTTAAAAAGTTTAATGACCAATACGGCCATGATGTGGGAGATCAGGTGCTGCGAATGGTGGCTTCCAGAATTCTCAAAGTCGGCGGCGGCGGAAAATCTTTTCGCTATGGCGGAGAGGAGTTTACCATTGTCTTTCCGGGAAAAACCGCTAACGAGACCCGCCAGCATGTGGAACAGCTGCGAAAAACTGTTGCTGACAATCTTTTTGTAATCCGCAGTACGAAGCGACCTATGAAAAAGCCAAATGATCTGGAAAGTGCCCCGCGATCCAGCAAACGGGCTCAGATTACTGTCAGCATTGGGGTCGCAGAACGTGACGAAAATCTGACCGAACCGGGTGAT
>MESS01000102.1:5216-8662 GCA_001771055.1 Caldithrix sp. RBG_13_44_9 | reverse complement strand
GATGAAGCCTTGCTGCGAGCCAAGAAAGCCGGTCGGGATAGGATCCGGATTTATGGGAAATTGCACGCCCGGGAGGAGTGAAACTCCAAGCTCAGGCTGCCGCCCAGACCACCTGCTCTCTACCAGTAGAACTGCCTATTTATAATGTCCTCTTATTCAAATCCAATTATTTTTTGAATGATTACAAAAGAAAAAGCATTGACAGTTCAGATATTTTTTGTAATTTATTCCCAGTTGAAACAGGTACTGACTTGCTGAAGAAATTCCTCTTTTTAGGGTTCATATTGTTGCTCCATCTGGAGAATTTATATCCCCAGAATTCTCCCTGCTTACTGCCGGTACAGGTCTCTCAGCGCACTAGCTTATCAGAAATAAAACTTACGACCATTGGCGCTTTTGGACATATCCGGAAAAGCCGTCCGGGTATCCCTCAGCATTTTCATACCGGTATCGATATTAAACGCCCTAACGGTAACTATAATGCTGAACCGATATTCCCGCTGGCTCCTGGCCGGGTCATTAGCTTGCGGGATGACGGACCTTTCGCCCAGATCATTATCGAACATGAACTGGTAGGGACCAACCGCTTCTGGTCGGTCTATGAACACATTGCCGGGATCTCTGTGACCCTGGGCGAACAGGTCTCAACCGAAGAACCGCTGGCCCGCTTCATGAACCGGAAGGAGCTGGAAAAATATGGCTGGCAGTTTGACCATTTCCATCTGGAAATCCTGAAAATCAAACCGCGGGCAATCAAACCGGCTCCTGAATTAACTGACAATCTCTATCAATCATATAATCTGGAATGCTACTCCCGGGCGGAGTTAACATATTATTATTATGATCCTCTCGAATTTTTACGCAATCATCTGCAGGTTTATAAGAAAAATAATGAGGAAAATGATTTTACTGCCTGGCCTTCCCGCTTTTCGAATTCGCCTGATCAGTAACAGGGAATAGGACAAGCAACCTGAAAAGAATTTTAACTGAAAGTCCCCATCAATTCAAAATAACAGCACACTTCCTTGTAGGAGATACTTATGAGACCCATCCATTACCTTCAAAGCATTTGTCATTTTTTGATCTTACTCCTGCTGTTTTCCTGCAGTGGTAAAAAAGAGAAAGTGGATAGCGGTGTAACTCAGACTGGTACCACACCCTACTTTTATCGGGCCGGTGCCGATTCAACCGCACCAGCCGACAGCCAACTGCAAATTGTCTCCTATGGCCCGCAGGGCGAAACCCGCGGACAGGCCCAGATCAAAATCGATTTTTCCAATCCGTTGATTCCCCTCACCACCCTGAGTGATGCCGAAAGGAAAAGTATCCTGGATCATTTTATTCTGGAGCCGGCAGTAGAGGGAAACTTCAGATTCCTTGGTACCACAACGGTGGTATTCCAGCCGGCTCATAGTCTCCCCCTGGCCAATACTTTTAAGGTAACTATCACCAGCGGAGTTAAGGATATTCACGGAAACGAACTAGGTAGTGATTTCTCCTGGGAATTTCAGACGCCGCTCCCCCAGATCCAAATTGATCCCTATGATGGAAGGTTACAGGTTAACATCGATGTGGCCATTGAGATCCGCAGCAATACCGCCCTGGACCTGGAATCTCTGGAGGAAAAATGTTCGCTCTCTGAAACCGTCAGCAATAGAAAGATGGACTATCGCCTGCTGGAACATGAAGAAAATGCGGCTGACCAGCAGGATATTGGGATGGGACGCATCTGGTTCCGCTACATTTTTAAACCCAAACAATTGCTGAAAAAAGATACCGATTATACCCTGATGATCTCTGAAGGCCTCATGACCAAACGCGGAAACCGGCCGCTGCCTCATGCTATTACCTCTCGTTTTAAAACCTTCCCTCCTTTCCAATTTCTGCGAACCGGATTCTGCGATGGCTGCGGCGGCAACCTGGTTACTGCTCCCATCCTGGTTTTTACCACCCGTCCGCAGTATAAAGATATCGATCAGTATATTTCCATTGAACCAGCTACCGAGCAGTCACCTTTCTACCTCTATGGCTGTGGAGACAATGATCTGGGAGTTAATGATTACCTGCTGCAGCCGCATACCACCTATACCGTTACTATGAAACCGGGCCTCAAGGACCAGTTCGAGCAGGAACTGGAAAATCCACAGACCGCTACTTTCACTACCGGTGAAGCCACCCCCAAGATGTGGGGTCCCAGCGGTTATCAGATCATTACTCCTAACATCGAACCTACCTTGGGAATAAAGACCATTAACATCAACACCGCCTTTTATAAATTATTTTCCCTGCAGCCGGATCAGATTCTAGTGAGAGAACAACTGGATTATTACAATTCCATTCAACAATTGCTGAACGCCATTAAAAGTGTGGAACAGCAGATCGATGTTCCCCTTAACGAATCCAAAGTGGGAAAGTCTTTATTTGACTTGCGACCGCTCCTGCGGGGCGGCAATTATGGAGTGGTGGCCTACACCTTCCGCTCTCCCAAAGTGCAATGTTTTGAACAACCTATCCAGTTCAACGGTTTGGTTCTGCGAACCAATCTGGGGATCTTCACTCAGTTCCATCCCTCCACCGGAATTGTGAAGATCAATCAACTAACCGATGGAAAACCTGTCTCAGGTACAAAGCTCACCATTTACCGCGAAGATGATCTTCCAAGATTGGATAAAATATGGGATCGTATCAGCGGCAGTCAGATTGCCAAAATCGATCCCTGCTTTCAAGGCCTCACCGACAGCAGCGGTCTGTTGATTCTCTCTGGCCAGGAGATGGCCAAATGTACCACGCGTCGGACAACGAATAAGGTGATCAACGAATTGTATCCGCCGGAAGCAGATCCGGATGACATCCTGTATGATCAGGAATTGTATGGATCGGCCGAACCGCCCCGGCTGCTGATCGTTGCCGAAAAAGGGGATGACTGGACTTTCCTGCAGACCAGTTCCTATGGCAATCCGACTATCTGGCAATTGGGGATGATGGCAGACTGGGAAGCAGAGCGGCCCATTTCCCGCGGGACTATCTTTTCCGACCATTATCTATATCGCCCGGGAGATACCGTCCGGATGAAAGGGATTGCCCGTTACTTGCTCTATGGAAAACTGCTCAATGGAAAAGGCCGGGAGTATACCATTAAACTGCGCGATCCGATGGGTGCAGAAAAAGAAATCGGCAAAGTGAAAGTGGGCGATTTCGGCACCTTTAATATTGATATTTCCACCCGGGCCGGACAAACCCTGGGTTATTACCAGGTGGTGGCTGAGACTCCTGATCCCGGTCTGCAGTTTTACGGCGAATTCCGTCTGGCAGAATTCCGGGTGCCGGAATTTCAGGTGAAACTTGACCTCGACAAAAAAATTGCGGTGGCTGGTGATCCCCTGCAGATCAACTGGGAGGGCAAGTATTACTTCGGTGCTCCGATGGCAGACGCTTCTTCCTCCCTC
>MESS01000102.1:4263-5206 GCA_001771055.1 Caldithrix sp. RBG_13_44_9 | reverse complement strand
GCCGCAAAACTTATTTTGAGCCCAAAGGATGGGAAGAATTTTCCTTTGGCATTCCAGATTATTTAGAAGAACAGCGGGTAGAACTGTCAGGAAGCTATTTGAAAGAAACACTTCCACTGGATCCTAAAGGTCTGGGAGAAAAATCCATCCGGCTGCGCCAGGACGATGTCCCTTATCCCATGAGCTATTATTTTGATGTGGAAGTGGAGGATGTCTCACGGCAGACCATCTCGGCCGGTAAAGAGGCTACCCTGCTGCCGGATGAGAGATTGATCGGGGTGAAATTGACTGACTGGATCATCACTAAAAAGAATCCGGTCAACGTATCGCTCATCGTTTCTTCCCCGGAAGGAAAGTTAATGTCCGATATTCCCCTGAATGTAAAACTCATCAAGAAGGAATACCATTCGGTAAAGACCGAAACTCCTGACGGCCGCTTCACCACCGAGCGCAATATTGTAAAAAAGACCGTGGAAACGAAAGAGGCTAAAAGCTCAAGCCAGCCGGTGCAGATTTCCTTCACCCCGCTGGAGGCTGGAAGCTACATCATTCTGGCCGAGTTGAAGAAAAAACCGGACAGCGGAACGGCGGCGGCGACCTCACTATGGGTAGCCGGAGAAGAATATGTCCCGTGGGAGGAAACCGGCGAGGATCGGCTGGAAGTGATCATGGATAAGAAGGAATATCAGATTGGAGATGAAGCTACTGCTTTCATCCAGTCTCCCTTCCCGGAAGCAGAATTGTTCATCACGGTCTGCCGGGAAAAGATCTTTCAACAGGATGTCATAAAAATGAAAGGGAGTTCCTACACTTACCATTTCAAGATCACCGATGAGATGCTGCCCAATGCTTATGTGGGAGCGGTGTTATTCAGACTGGGTGATCCCATTGTGCCGGTAAAAGAGGAAGTCGGAAAACACCTGGAACGCATCGGATTTGCGGC
>MESS01000102.1:3962-4242 GCA_001771055.1 Caldithrix sp. RBG_13_44_9 | reverse complement strand
CCGCTATCTCCAGCTGCAAGTGAAACCGGATCGCCTGAAGGCCCGGCCGGCAGAACAGGTCTCGGTAGATGTCGAAGTAAAAAAAGTTGATCAGCAGGGTCATCAGAGCGAGCTTACAGTAATAGTAGTGGACGAAGCTGTCCTGGCACTTTCAGGCTATTCGCCGCCTGACCTGGTGGAAGTGGTATACGCCTATCGCGGCCTGTCAGCCCGGGTGAATGATAACCGTCCGTTTGTCATCACCGAAGCGGATCTGCTGCAAAAAGGCAGCGGTTATGGC
>MESS01000102.1:310-3954 GCA_001771055.1 Caldithrix sp. RBG_13_44_9 | reverse complement strand
TTTAGGCGGAATGGGTGAACCACGGGTAAGGAAAGAATTTCTGAAACTGGCCTATTATAATCCCGCGTTGCTGACTGACCCGAACGGAAAGGCCAGCTTCCAGTTCAAACTGCCTGATAATCTGACAACCTGGCGGATCATGGTGGTGGCGGTGGGACAGGAAGACCTTTTTGGTTATGGGGAAGAAAAGTTACTGGTGAGTCAACCTTTTATCCTGCGGGCTGTTCTGCCGCGCTTTGCCCGGATCGGAGATCAGTTCTTCTCCGGAGTGGCCATCACCAATCTTACCGAAGGTAAAGGCGAGGTAAAGGTTCAGACAGAGATCGAAGGAAGCTCGGTTAGTCTGCAGGAGGCATCCGGTGTGCAGGAAGCAATCAGTATCAATCCAGGTGAATCAAAAACAGTGTTGTTCCCCTACCAGACCAGCGGGACTGGTGAATCTACTCTGAAGTTCACCGCCCATTTCGCAGGAATTTATGATGGCAAACCAGTCTCCGAAACGGATGCCCTGCAGATCCCGCTGGCCATCAAAGACCTGCTGGCCACCGAAACGGTAGTGGCGGTAGGTGAAACCAGCGAGCGGGAACTGCAGAAACTTAAGGTGGATCAGAGCATCCGCAAGGACAGCGGTGGCCTTAATCTGCTTCTGTCCAGCACGGCCCTGAGTAACATTGGTGAGGGCGCCAAATATCTGGTGGACTACCCCTATGGCTGTCTGGAACAAACCGCCAGCCGTCTGCTGGCTTTGCTCCAATTGAAATTTCTTTCTGATAAATACGGATTCCAGCTGGAGGCGGTAAAACCGGTGGATCAGGTTATCGAGGCTAATATCAAAAAGATCCTGCTGTTGCAAAACAGTGACGGCGGATTCAAATTCTGGACCTCCAGTCCCTACTCGGATTGTTATCTGTCGCCATATGCCGCTTACCTTTTTAAGAGAAGTCAGGAACTGGGATATTCTATTCCGCCGGAAGCGGTGCAGAATCTCATCGGATATCTCAATAATACTTTAATTAATCCCTGTTTTCCCATCCCGGAATGGAAGATGCTGGCGGAGTATCGCATCAACATCCTGATAGGCCTGCAGGCCCTGGGACGGCGGGACGAAACCTATTTTGAAGAATATTTCAACCGCCGCAATGACCTGAGCCTGGGGGCGCAGATCCAGCTGGCCTATCTCATGTCCCAGGCCCCCAGCTGGAGAAATGAAGCCGTTAAAATGCTGCAGGAAATAAAGAATGCGGTGTTCATTACTGCTCAGACTGCTCATCTGGAGAGCCCGCGTAACCTGCCGCCGTCCTGGCTGTTCATGTACTCTCCCATCATCACTACCGCAGAGGCCGTTAAACTATTCCTGGAACTGGAACCGGAGAGTGAGTACATCGCTAAATTCGCCCGCTACCTTTTAGACGCCCGGAAAAATGGCCGCTGGAGGTATACTTATGAAAATGCCAAAGCCATTGACGGCCTGGTGGAAATTTCCTTGCGGAGGGAAGCCGAACCACCGGATTATACTGTCGACGTCTTAATTGCCGGGAATTCGGTTTTGAAAGAAATGTTCAAAGGTTATCAATACCAGCCACGGGAGAAATCCATCCCTATGGCCAATTTACCTGAAGGCCTGAACGATATTGAGATAACTAAAAGTGGCAGTGGAATTTTGTATTACACCCTTTCCTATTCCTACCGGTTGCAGGGACCGCAGGTTTCCCGTCAACAGGGCTTCTCTATCAAGCGGACGGTGAAAGACCGGATTGCCAGCAAACTGTTGCAAACCTATCAGGACCTCCCACCGCAACCGCTGACGGTGAAGGCCGGTGATGTATTGGAAATCGAACTGGAATTCCTGGTACCTCAGTCCAGTTACCATCTGGTGATCGATGATGCCATTCCGGCAGGACTCGAAGCGATTGATGCTTCTCTGAAAACCACCTCGGCCCGCTATGAATATACCGAAGGATACGATGACACCTATGAATATTCCGGCAATCCCATTAACCACACTGAATTGCGGGACGACCGGGTAGCTCTTTTTTCCGATAACGTTATGCCGGGAATTTATAACTATCGCTATCTGTTACGGGCTACCACCTCCGGCACATTCCTCTGGCCGGCAGCGAAAATATCACTGATGTATGAGCCGGAACAATTTGGAATCTGCGCCGAAGGCTGGTTGAAAGTGGAGAAGTAAAGAGAGAGAAACACAGTTGTCCGGAATTTCCAATTTGAGGAATGAAATATTAGGAAACTTCTGAACATTTTTCCTTCTTTGGTCTTTGCGAGGAATGAAATGACGAAGCAATCTCTTATTATTTTTGATGTTTTCAGATTCCTTCGCTTCGCTCGGAATGACTGTAAAAACCATTTATGAATTTACATCGCATTCAAATTATACTAGACTACCAATCACCTTAAATTTTATGAAATCTCCTTCAATAAAAAAAATTATCTCCAGCTTAAAAGGAAAATCAGTAAAATTCAGGAATAAAATTTTCCTCATTATCTGTTTCTTTTTGCTGTGCAGCCTGATCTTCCGTCTCTCTCCTTTCCTGTTCTCAATCAGCCTCCAGGATATTGAGAAAAGTCATTTTCACTCTATCAAGTTTTACGACCGCAACGGTTTCCTCCTGCAGGAACTGCTTTCAGCTGATGCCACCCGCTCGGTGGCGGTAGAACTTGAACAGGTTTCTCCCTACTTTCTTAATGCTATCATTGCCACTGAGGATAAAAATTTCTACAACCATAATGGGATTGATTATACCGCCATCCTGCGGGCTCTTTACCAGAATATCCGCTCTGGTGAAATTGTCTCCGGCGGATCGACCATTACTTTACAGCTGGCTCGCCTGCTACATCCCAGGGAACGGACTCTATTCAATAAGTTCCAGGAAGCTTACTATGCGTATCGCCTGGAAGCTGGAATGGACAAATCGGAGATTCTGCAAGTTTATGTGAACCGCCTGCCGATGGGTGGTAATCTATACGGTGTCGAAGGTGCTGCTAAAGCATATTTTGGAATCCCGGCCCGGGAACTGACCCTGGCTCAGGCCACCCTTCTGGCGGCGATTCCCAATTCCCCGAACCAGCTGAATCCCTATCACGGCCTCCCGCAAATAAAAAAACGCCAGCGGGTGGTGCTGGGACGGATGATCCGGCAGGCGATGATTCTACCTGAACGTATGAATGGAGTACTGAAAGAGGATATTCAGTTGAAACCACAGACCGCCTCCTTTCAGGCTCCCCATTTTGTCTTCCAGCTGGCACAAAGTCTTCCAGCAGAGGCCCAGAATGTAAAGACTACCATCGACATCGAACTTCAGAAACTGGTGGCCGAACAAATTCAACAGGTGCTGGACCAGCTCAAATCCTATCATGTGACCAATGCCGCCGCTCTATTACTGGATAACCGGAACGGTGAAGTGCTGGCTTACGTGGGTTCAGCCGATTATTTCGATAATGAGAATGACGGCCAGTATGATGGAATCCGGGCTCTGCGTCAGCCCGGTTCAGCCTTGAAACCTTTTCTCTATCTGTTGGCAATGGAGGAGGGATTTCATCCTGCCACCTTGATTTCAGATATTCCCACTCATTACCGCATGCCCAGTGGACTGTACAGTCCAAAAAATTACTCCGAAACCTTCCAC
>MESS01000102.1:0-283 GCA_001771055.1 Caldithrix sp. RBG_13_44_9 | reverse complement strand
GCCAATTCCTTGAATGTCCCGGCGGTCCGCACTCTGGCCAGGATCGGGACCGAAAAATTTCTGAAAAGATTGAGGGAATATCAGTTTGATTCTCTTGATAAGGATGCCGAATATTATGGAGTGGGATTGGCTCTGGGAGGTGGAGAGGTTTCACTCTATGAGTTAACCCGGGCTTACCTGTGCCTGGCCAGAATGGGCAATTTTCAGCCTGTCCGTGAAATAACCGAAATCAATGACGTCTCACAGCCACTACTTTCTGCTGCCAAGACTATTTCCCTGCCGA
>MESS01000101.1:13330-14146 GCA_001771055.1 Caldithrix sp. RBG_13_44_9 | reverse complement strand
TAAAATATACTAATGTTTAACCCGCTTTCTGAGTACTTTTGATACAGCCCCGGAATAAAAGGGGGGTGAGTTAATGATTGAACTGCCACTATAGTTGATGCAAAGATACCAGAGAGCCTTGATAAACCAGGACCGGGTATGAATTTTTTATTCGTTTTAGAGATAAGCAGATTAGTCTCCCGGGTAATAATAGTTACTACCATTAAAAAATTGTGATAAGAGGTATAAAGAGTTTTAGATTATTGTGCAAACTATTGTCAGACCGATCAGATTATTGTATTTTATAGTACCGCTAATCGATGCGTAATCTGATTATAACTTACTGACTTTGCGGTTTGTTATTAGAAAGAGCTTACCTTTGAACTAAATAAAGGTGATATTAGCGGAGAAATGTCAATAAAATTTTAATTATCCAAGGATGGTCTATGGTTATGTATCAGTAACATTCTCTCTGAGCCCTCGTAATCATTTTGAAGCTTTTATATTAATCTCTAATAATACATGAAGTTACAACTATCATTTGTCCGGATGGCAAGATTCTTCTTGCAAATTGTTTTTTTCCTGACTGGATTTTTATCCTCCCTGTCAGCACTGGACCCGTCCACCGAGATCCAGAATTATCTTAAAAAATCCTGGACCCGGGAAAACGGATTGGTTCAGAATACAGTATTGACCATAGAGCAAACCCAGGATGGATTCATCTGGATTGGCACTCTTTCCGGTTTACTGCGTTTCGACGGTGTTCAATTCAAGTTGTTCACTACCCATAACACTCCCGCCTTGCTGAATGACCGCATTCTGACCCTGCATGAGGAC
>MESS01000101.1:10751-13136 GCA_001771055.1 Caldithrix sp. RBG_13_44_9 | reverse complement strand
CTATACCAGCCGGGATAGGCTTTCTGATAATGTGATTACCTCCTTGGCCATTGACAGCCGGGGTTATGTCTGGATCGGAACATTGCGCGGTGGTTTGATCCAGTTCCAGAATAAGGTGGTCCGTGTTTATGGATATCAACAGGGTCTGAAGGATGAAGCGGTAATGGTTCTGTTGGCAGATCGTCAGGACAACATTTGGATTGGCACCCTGCATGGCCTCTATTTTATGGATAACGGAAATGGGCAGATCCAATTCATTCGAGGGACTGCCTACACTCCCATAACCTCTATCGTGGAAGATGCCACCGGGATTATCTGGATCGCGACCATGGCTGATGGACTCAAACGGCTGGAGGTTGGAAAATTCGAAAGTACTGCCGGGCCGGATGGTTTTCCCGCTGATTATCTCCATACTCTTCATTGTGACCATGATAATAATCTGTGGATTGGCAGCGATGCGGCCGGACTTTTTCAAATACAAGATGCCCGGGTGAAAAACATTACTGTCCGGAATGGTCTGCCGGAAATGGCGGTAACCACGGTTTTGCAGGATCGAAAAGGTGATCTATGGGTAGGAATGAATTCCGAAGGAGTATGTCAGCTAAAAGCAGGAAAAGTCATAAAGGTATGGAATACTTCCAGCGGTTTAAGCAGCAACCGGGTGAGCGCATTATGGGAAAATTCTGGGGGTGGATTATGGGTAGGCACCCGTGACCAGGGATTGAATTTCATTAAAAACAATTCGGTGAAGATTCTGAACATGTCAGCTGGTCTTACTTCCAATCTGATCACCTGCTTTCTGGAAGACCAGGCGGGAACACTCTGGATCGGCACCGACCGGGGAGTACATCACCTGTTGTCTAGTGATCCGGCCAGTCTCCAACTGATAGGGCCGGCATCACATCAAGTTCAAACACTGCTATTGGGGAAGGAAGGACAGTTGTACATCGGTACCCGTGAGGGATTGTTTATTTATCAGGAGAATTCTTTACAGCAGGTAGCACCGGAAAGCGAGCTGGCAGGATTGCAGATAGAGTCACTTTATGAAGATAACCATAATATCTTGTGGATCGGAACCGCCGGTCGCGGTTTATTTTGCTTGAATGGAGATTCTTTATGGAATTGGGATACCAATCATGGTCTACCTGATAATCATATCTTCAGTATTTGTGAAGATGATTCCGGATTCCTGTGGTTCAGCTCTTACCAGGGAGTTTTTCGGATCAGGCAGGATGATCTGGTTAATTTTTCTGCCGGAAAATCTGAGTATATCTTTGCAGCCTGGTTTGATGAAAGTGATGGGATGGCCAGCAGTCTGTGCAGCAGCGATGGAAATCCAGCGGTCTGGAAATCAACCACCAGCCAGCTTTATTATCCCACTGCCGCAGGAGTGGTTGTTTTCGATCCGCTAACGGTCTCCCTGCCTCCCGATCCGTCCGGGATTATTATCGAAAATGTACTGCTGGAGGGTCAACCTGTAACCCAAACCGATCCACTCTCATTCTCCTATCCATTAAACCACCTGAGCCTGCAATTTACCGTGCCAGAGTTCTACTCACCCCGAAAATTGAGCATCTTCTATCGATTGATAGGAATGGACACTACCTGGATCAGAATGCCAGAGTCAGAAAAAAGGCAGGTTGATTTTTTTAATTTAAAACCCGGAAAATATCAGGCTAGCATACTGGCAGTAAATCAAACCGGATTTTCTCCGGGTAATGCCGCTATCCTGCCCTTCGAAATCGAAATTCCTTTTTATCGGAATTCATTTTTTCTGACTTTTCTGTTTCTGTTTTTTCTGGCAGGCGGAGCCGGAATGATATTCGTCAGGCATAGAAAGGCTATTCAGAGAAAATTGAATAAATACCAGACCTCCACCCTGGATCCGCAGCGGGCTGAGGAATTAATCCCCAAATTGCTGCGGCTAATGGAGCAGGATAAAATTTATCTGCAGCCGAACCTGAGTCTGAAGCACCTCTCCCAGCTGTTAAAAATTCATCCTAACCACCTTTCCCGGATCATCAACCAGCGGTTTGAAATGAGTTTTAACGATTTTATCAACCGCTACCGGATCAATGAAGCCAAACAGCTGTTATTGCAGGTAGATGAAGAAAAGAGGAATATCCTGCAGATCATGTATGATACCGGTTTCTATTCTAAATCGGTTTTTAACACCGCCTTCAAAAAATTTACCGGCATGACTCCCTCCGAATTCAAACGCCGCCATCATCTCCCGGCAGACGAATAAGGTCATTCACTTAAAAAACTGTTTTGCAGTTGCCAGGTGCGAAAATGCAATTTCGAACAGTGGATTGGTTCTAGATTGCAATTCCGGACGACAAACGGCCTTTTATTGATTATCTTTTGGGTAAATGATAAATAATT
>MESS01000101.1:10449-10660 GCA_001771055.1 Caldithrix sp. RBG_13_44_9 | reverse complement strand
TCTTTATCCGGCTCAATTACCGGATGAAACATCTAAAACTTTTCCCGCTAAAAAAGCAGTAGAAATCAGCACTGCAAGTGGAGACTGCATAATTAAAACCGGAGCAGTTGATAAAATTACGGTAGATCTAAAGGCACAAGTTGAACCTGCTGATGCTTTTAAACCTGAAATTTTAGAACGGGGTGATCGCCTGGTTATTAAGGAGAGGTGG
>MESS01000101.1:8725-10442 GCA_001771055.1 Caldithrix sp. RBG_13_44_9 | reverse complement strand
CGTCTCGCGGATCTGTTCTTTGGACCATCACTGTTCCCGCCAAAACCGACATTGAGTGTGAAACTGCTTCCGGTAATATCGAACTGGAAGGAATTGCTGCCGCTCTGGAAATCAGTGCCGCCTCCGGTGATGTGACAGTTGAAAAATGTCAGGGTGATATTGAAATTGAAACTGCCAGCGGTAACATTACCCTGACTGATTGTGAAGGAGAGTTTGAGATTTCGGCGGCCAGCGGAAATATCAATGTCTCCAAGATAAAGGGAGACATTGAATTAAGCTCAGCTTCCGGCGATATAGATATTGAAGATTCCCAGGGCACTTTTGAGATAGAGACTGCCAGCGGCGATATTCAGACTGCCCGGCTGGATTTGCAGTCCGAATCTGAATTTTCCACCGCCTCCGGTGATGTCGAACTCGTTCTCTCAGGAACCCCGGATAAACCATTCTCACTTTCCACCGCCTCCGGAGATATCATTCTGGACTATAATGGCAATCCGCTGAAAGGCCGCTTTGAATTTACTGCCCGGCGCAATCGAGGAAAAATCGAGGCACCAGTGACTTTCGAAAAGGAAGAGACTATTAATGAGCACGGTGAGGAATATGTAAAGAAAATCTATACTGTTTCCGGAAATGAACCGCTGATTACCCTGGAGACCGCTTCCGGAAAGATCACTTTAAGGAAATAATTAAAATGGAAATATTTGGATTTATAAAAAAGACCGCAAAATGAGGAACCATTTTATGAAGAATATAACCTTTGTTCTTGTCATACTGCTGACCTTATCCGGCTTGCTGCCGGCACAAAAGGAACTGACTGTCGATAAAACTTTTGAGAATATTAAAACCCTGCGGATCAAATTAGTGCTGGGTGACTGTCTGCTCAAAAAGAGTGCTGATTCCCGGGTCCGTATTCAACTGGTCTATTCCCGGGATGATGAAAGCTTTGAGCCGCGATTCAGTGAAAGCGGCAGTCGGTTAACTTTGGAGGAGAAATTCTATGGACATGATGGCGGCGGGTATTACCACTGGACGGTGGAAGTACCGGCTGCGGTGAAAGTTGACCTGGAATCTGCCACCGGTGGAATCAGCATTGATGGTGCCGAGCTGGAAATAGACGGCAATACCGGTACTGGTAGAATTGAGATCAGCAATGCCATCGGCGAATTTGACCTGAACACCGGTACCGGAAATATCAGCGCAAAAAATTCCAACGGTGAATTTGACCTGAATTCCGGGACCGGCCGGGTACTGGTAGAGGATTGCCGGGGAAATTTTGATGTGAACAGCGGCACCGGCAAGGTCAAAGGAGTAAATCTGATCATTGAATCCGAGGCGGAATTTAATTCTGGCACTGGATCGGCTGAAATGACTGCTCCATCCGGAAAGGATTTTGATTTACAGCTCAATTCCGGCACTGGTGATGCTGTTTTGGACATGCAAGGAAATGCTCTGGAGGGATACTTCGAATTTCAGGCACACAGCCGGAAAGGTGAGATCATCTCCCCGGAAAAATTTGATAAGGAAGAAGAATACGGGGAAAATGGTGATACCTATCTCCGGAAATCCTTTACCCGCGGGAAAGAAACACCGCGCTATTTTATCAGCACCGGTACCGGTGAGGCTGAGCTGAAAAAATAGGGCAGGTGGAGCGCCAAGCACTCAAATTCTGTAAGTTCGGTTTTATCTGGCGAATAAAGAAATTTGAGTGCTTGGCCAA
>MESS01000101.1:1221-8705 GCA_001771055.1 Caldithrix sp. RBG_13_44_9 | reverse complement strand
ATTAGGGCTGATTAAGGGCAACTGCTTTCCGATTTACTGCTTTCTGTTTCGCCAAGAGCATGGGGTATAGCACGAAGAGTTCCTGACTATTTACTATTCTAAGCTTTCTACTTGATTACTCTTATTATTCATTATCATTTTATGAGATCAATAATTCTAACTTGCGTTTTACTATTACACTTGAGTAAATTTACTCAAAATATTGAGTAAATTGTTATGTATTATCGTCCTGTTTTTACTAAAATCTATCAGCGTATTCAGGATAAAAGAAGGTTTATCCAGGTTTTGGCAGGACCAAGACAGGCCGGAAAGACCACCCTGGCACGCCAGTTATTGCAGAAAAAGGATGTCAGTGGGCACTATGCCAGTGGGGATGAACCTACTTTAAAAAATGCCTCATGGATTGAACAACAGTGGGAAATTGGCCGCCTGCTGTTGAAACAATCTGATAAAAGGCAACCCCGGGTATTGATTTTGGATGAAATTCAGAAAATCAATAACTGGTCAGACATAGTGAAAAAGTTATGGGATGAAGATAGTGCAGCTAAACTGAATTTACATGTAATTTTATTGGGATCCTCGCCCTTACAGGTTCAAAAAGGTCTATCCGAAAGCCTGGCTGGTCGATTTGAACTGATTCCCATCACCCACTGGTCTTTTTCCGAAATGAGGGATGCCTTTAATTGGAATTTTCATCAATTTATTTATTATGGTGGATATCCGGGTGCGGCTCCGCTGATTGATGATTCTGAACGGTGGCAGAATTATATTCGTGATTCCTTAATCGAAACCACTATCTCTCGGGATATTTTATTACTCAATCGGGTTGATAAACCGGCGCTATTAAAACGTCTGTTTGAGCTGGGATGCCAATATTCTGGTCAAATACTCGCTTTTAACAAGATGTTAGGACAGTTGCAGGAGGCTGGAAATACTACCACTCTTTCCCATTATTTGGATTTGTTAAGCACAGCCGGAATGATTACTGGTTTACCAAAGTATGCTGGTCAAAAGGTTCGACAGCGGGCTTCTACTCCCAAATTATTAGTGTTGAACACCGGCCTGATGTCAGCGGCATCTGGATTGAATTTCATCGAAGCACAAAATAATTCTGTTTTCTGGGGACGCCTGGTAGAATCCAGTATTGGAGCTTCTTTATTTAATCAATTAATAGGGAAGCATGTGAATCTTCTTTATTGGTCCAGCAGGAACTATGAAGTTGATTTTGTACTTCAGAAGGGAAATTCTATTTTAGCGCTGGAAGTGAAAAGTGGACAAAATAAATTTACTTTAACGGGTATAGATAAATTTTCGCAAGAATTTGAGGTGCAAAAAAAATTATTGGTTGGGCGTGGTGGAATCCCATTGGATAAATTTCTACTATTAAGACCAGAAGAATTATTTTAGGAAGTTTTACTCCATTATTTTTTTCTAGCCTTCTTCGAACGTACCGCATAGAGCCTAGCACTCAAATTCTATAAGTTCGGTTTTATCTGACGAATAAAGAAATTTGAGTGCTAGGCCAACTGCAGACTGCCAACTATCTTCAATTTTCCCTTCCTCTTTTTGTTATTTAGATCAATTCGACTTTCCAAAACCATCCTAATTTGCCTCCGGCTTAAAAGTGAGTTATATGGTAAGTATAAATACTCTCAAAAATTTGTTTTGGCTGTTCATTCTTTTCCTGATTCTGGTCGGGTGTGAACAACAGGTTACAGCTCCACCGGAAAGTTTTCAGGTCACGGGTACTCTGGCAGTACAGACCTTAGATGATTTGGGATTGCCGCTCTCGGTGCCAGTTATCTTTAAAACATTTCACAATATCGGGAATCAGGAAACCAGTATGATCCAAACGGATTCAGTGACCTTAATATCAAATCAACAGGGATGGGTGGAATTTTCGCAGACCGTTGAACTGGAAGGTCAGGAGTATTTCAGTATTCTGAGTGATGTTTCTTCCCCGCAATACCAGAGCCGCAATTACTGGACCGCTTATTTCCAATCAGTAGATGCTCCCGCCAAACGGATGGAAGTCCAGATGGTGGTAGTCAGAAAACATTAAAGGAAAAATTATTTTCTTAACCAATTTAGAAGACTGTGGTCGTTTTAATGATGGTGTTCCGGTTGAAAACGGGATGAGTTGGCCATTGAACTCATAAGGGTTTGAAAATGATATTCACCCGAGACCAGATTCTCTAATTCCTGAAGAGTAACCGGTTTACTGAATAGATATCCCTGATATTTATAGCATTTTTGGGTATATAGCACATAGAGATGTTCCAGGCTTTCCACTCCCTCAGCGATGATATCTTTATTTAAATTCTTACCCAGTAAGATGATGGATTCCACTAACTTTTTGTGCTCATTGCTCAGATTGATATGTTTAATGAAGGAACGGTCGATTTTAATGATGGAAACCGGAAATTTCTGCAGGTATTTCAATGACGCAAAGCCCACTCCGAAATCATCGATAGCGATTTTCAGACCCAATTTCTCAATGTCTTCCAGATTGCGGATCACCTGCAAACCCTCGTCCAATAAACTGGTCTCAGTCAATTCTAAATGCAGGTCGGATGGCTGAACCTGGGTGTTCTTAATGATTTTCTCAATTTTGTGCACAATATCGGGTGATTTCATCTGCTTGGCTGATAGATTGAGAGAAAGATGGAGAGGTTTTTTTACCCGCTCTGTCATGGCTTTAAAATCTTTAATAGCCTTATATAGAACCCAGTCTCCCAACTGGCAGATCAAATCGGATTCCTCAGCAATGGGGATAAAAATATCAGGGGAGACTGTTCCCAGATCCGAATTATGCCAGCGCAGCAGAGCCTCACAGCCGATGATGGTATACTGGCGGTCTGATTTTTTCTCAACAATCGGCTGGTATAAAATTTCGAACTGTTTATCGTAACCGTTATCCTGCACCACAGAGCGCAGGTTCTTTTCCATCTCCAGTCTTTTTACCGATTTTTCGGTTAGATCTTCTGAAAAAAATTGAAAGTCATTACGATTAGTTTTCTTAGCATTTTTCAGGGCGAAGCTAACCCGTTGAATCAGCACATCCCGGTCCTGGCCGTCCCGGGGAAACAGGACGATACCGATGCTCATGGTAAGATAATTGATCGTGTTTTCCATTATGGAATAGGGACTGCTGACATCTTTGATAATTTTCTCGGCCACCCGGCTGGCATCATATTCATGATTGAGATTGCGCAGGATCACCGCAAAGTCGTCCCCACCGATGCGAAAAATCAAGTCGGATTTCCGGATGGAGCTCAAGATGCGGTTAGCCACTTCTTTTAAACAAAAGTCGGCTACCTTCTGACCCACCGCTTCATTCACTATCTTGAAATTATCAATGTCACATAACAGAATAGCATTCATGCCCTGGTCACGATCGGATTCAACGATCATCTGATCCAGGCGCTCGAAGAAGGCATCGCGGTTGGCAAAACCGGTAAGTTTATCGTGATAGACCAGATATT
This sequence comes from Caldithrix sp. RBG_13_44_9, assembly GCA_001771055.1. Lineage (GTDB taxonomy): Bacteria > Calditrichota > Calditrichia > RBG-13-44-9 > RBG-13-44-9 > RQOF01. The sequence goes on along the minus strand of MESS01000101.1, from coordinate 5,220 downwards.
TCAGCTCTTTCTGGGCCTGAATAATGGAAGTGAGGCTGTTGCCATAGAGACAGACAGCTACAATTTCCTGATTATTCCTGGAAGAATAAAGCGGCTGAAAAATTCTCTTGTAGTATAGAGTCTGATTCTTACCCGGAAAATAAAGCTTTTCAGTAAACTGGATCACCTTGTTTTCCTGCAAAGTCCGCTGGAAATTCTGTTTTCTTTTCTGCAGAGAATCAGTACTGATCCCAAGCAGTCTGGCAAATTCCTCATCACTCTTTCCGATGAGAGACCGGGAGATCTTTTCATCCACGATATACCGATTATTAACAAAATTATAATTTCCCTGCAGATCGTAAATTGCGACTTCCATTGGCAGGTTTGAATAAACCTCGTAGGGATCCTGTAAAGCCAGTTCTTTAAGTCGTGGCAGGTTATGACTGAGATTTTTCAGTTTTTGGCCCAAGCCGGAGGATTCTTCTTTCATGCCAGGTGTCCTGTGGTCTGTGTGAGAGTAACAGTGGTAGTCTTTTTCGTCATCATTACGGTATCTATTCCCTGGATAACCAGGGTTAATACAATCATCGGCAAAAATAACAGGACTTTATGGATTAAATAAAGCCGGAGATGAATATTGATGGATTTTATAGGCTAATTTCACTCATATTTGCGGAACATGGTATTTATTGGGGGGATTTTTCTTTTTTGATCTGCAGGCACAATCATAAAAATTATTTTTTCCACAATTGAACCGCTTTATAATCCGATTTAAATTCTTACCTGTCAATTTTATTTGATACTCTTTAGTGAGATATTGTCATGATTAAATTCAGATTGATTTAAATTCATGAGGTCCCCTATGTTAGTCCGAGATTTACTGCGATATAAAGACAATAAAATTCATTTTACCAGCAAGGATACTCCACTATCCAAGGCCATAGACATGCTGAATTATTATAATGTCGGTGCACTGCTGGTACTGGAGGATAAAAAACTGAAAGGAATCATCACCGAGCGGGATATCCTGCACGCCCTGTCCAAGTATGCCAGTGAATTTTTTGAACTGCAAGTAGCGGATATTATGACCACCAAGTTGTTAACTTGCAAGGCCGGTGACGACCTGAAAAGCGTGATGTCCATAATGACTGAAAAGCGTATCCGTCATCTGCCAGTGATGGAAGAAAAAATCCCGGTAGGGATTATCTCCATTGGTGATGTGGTGAAAAGCCAGCTCCAGGGGCAGATATAAATTATGTAACGCAGGAGTGGGAAGTAAATATAAAATGATTACTATTGGTGGAAATCAGTAATTAATTCCAGGAAAACAGCAAATGAGGGTGGCTTCGGATAAAATCACAGCCTGATGGAATCAGATATGAAGATGACCATTGACAGCCGGGTGAGACTTAATAACGGAGTAGAGATGCCCTATTTTGGATTAGGGGTTTATCTTGCATCCGCCGGGAAGGAAGTCCAGCAGGTTATGCAACACGCCCTGCGGCTGGGCTATCGGCTATTTGACACCGCCAGCATGTATGATAATGAATATGATGTGGGGAAAGTTATCCGGGAAAGTCCCATCCCGCGCCAGGATATTTTTGTGACTACCAAGCTCTGGAACAGCGATCATGGATATGATAAAAGTATCAAGGCCTTCCATAAGAGTCTGGAGCGAATGGGTCTGGCGTATATTGATCTTTATCTGATCCACTGGCCGGTGGAAGGCTTGCGCCATGAGTCCTGGCGAGCCCTGGAATCTCTGCGGGAGACCGGTAAATGCCGCGCCATTGGGGTCAGCAATTATCTGATCCGCCACCTGGAGGAGTTGTTAGGATATGCCAGGGTGATACCAGCGGTGAACCAGGTAGAATTTACACCTTTTCTTTATCTAAAAGATCTGCTGGATTTTTGTTGTTTGCATCATATTCAGTTAGAATCCTACAGTCCCCTCACCCGGGGAAAGAAATTTAGAGATCCTTTACTGCAGGAACTTTCCCGCAAATATCAAAAGACTCCGGCGCAAATCCTGATCCGCTGGAACCTGCAGCATGAGGTAGTGGTGATCCCCAAATCGTCCCGCCCGGAAAGAATTGAAGAGAATGCAGCGGTGTTTGATTTTACCATTTCCCCGGAAGATATGGAATCGTTAAATCAGCTGGATCAAAACTACCGGGTTTCCTGGAATCCCACCCGGATACCTTAAAATTTGTTCTGTTATTCTTCTATTAGATCCTTCGCCAGTACCCTCATGATTTTGCCAAGTCAAAGATAATGCTGATGAGTTTTTAAAAATTTCTCATTTAACATAAAGTAACAAGGAGAAGAAGTCTGTATGATCCGTCAAAATATTTCTTCCGGTACGAAGTGGGAGCCGCTGGTGGGGTACAGCCGGGCGGTAAGAATCGGTTCGCAAATTTTTATAGCCGGTACCACCGCTGTGGGGGAGGATGGAAAAATTGTTGGCCAGAATGACCCGGCAAAGCAGACTGCTTTTATTATTCAGAAAATAGAGAAAGCTCTACAGCTGGCAGAAGCGAGCCTGAAAGATGTAGTGGTCACCCGGATTTTTGTGAAAAATATCAATGATTGGGAACTCATCGGCCGGACCCACGGTAAATTTTTCGCAGAGATCCGACCGGCAACCACCATGGTGGAAGTGAGCAATTTGATTGAGCCGGAAATGCTGCTGGAGATTGAAGCGTTGGCAGTAGTGAGTGATTAAAATCCGGTTTCGGCGGTGATCAGGAAATTCCGCAGCGGAGCCAATGATCCCACCAGGTCCACATAATAATAGCGCAGGAGATTGTTGATTTGCAGGGATAACCGCAGGGGAAATCCGGAGAGTCGGAATTGGGTGGCGATCCGGGCGTCGATAATATGAGCATCGACCCGTGCTTCGGCATCATTGATGAGCAGGGAAAATTTTTCATCAATCCGGTCATACTTCTTGATAAAACGGTAGTCCAGCTGGAACTGCAATTGACTGATTTCAGTGCTGCCGGTCAGATAAAAAATATGCCGCGGCCGGAATTTCAGGAATTCCCTGGTGTCCAGATCAATAGGATCGGCATAAGTATAACCCAGTCCGAAATCGAGATATTGAGGATGCAGCTCACTTTTTATGACCAGTTCAAAGCCCTGCACCTGCGCCCGGGTAATATTCTGGAACTGAATGTAAATTTCCTGTCCGATCTCCAAAAAGTCCCCCTCAATTAAATCATTCAGACGGTTGTAAAAGTAAGCTCCATCAAAACTCAGCCGGTTCGAATAGCGGTGGTTAAAACCTGCTTCGAATGAAATACTTTTCTCCGGTTTAAGGGCAGGATTGGGCACCACCTGGAAACCGCTGGCTACAGTGGAAGTGAAGATTTCTGCCAGGGAAGGAGCTCGGAATCCCCGGCCGGCAGAGGTACGGAAAGTACTCGAAGGGGATAGTGCATAAACAATTCCGATTTTGGGATTTAGCTGCAGCTCGCTTTCCAGACTGTCGATGTCAAAATAATCAAGTCTGGCCCCTAAGGTGCCCCGCAATTTATCAGTTACCGGCAGCTCTGCCTGCAGGTAACCGGCCGCAGTATACCCGGAATGAGTTCCGAACAGATTAGATTCGGCTGAATTACCGGTGGCTTCAATTCCGCTGGTCAAAGCTAACTTCCCCAGCCGCGAATCATATTGGATTTCTCCATTGAGATTTTTGGCAGTTGACTGGTTACCAACTCCGGCTGCTATGGTATCATCAAAGCGATTCCAGAACCAGATTCCCCGGAAGGTAAGCATCTGTTCTCTGCCCAGCAGTAATTTGTACTGGGAAGTCAGATAATAGCGGCGGGAGGTTACTTCATCACCCAGCTGATCGGCTGGCGGTTGTAAGGCATGCTGCAGATCCTGCCAGTATAAAAAATTATTGCGGTGCTGATACATGTAATTCCCGGATACCATAAGTTGCTGGTAGGGTGAAATGGACCATTGTACTTTTCCACTTCCTGAGTAACGGTTGCGCAGGTCGTTCTGACGGTA
>MESS01000101.1:636-1201 GCA_001771055.1 Caldithrix sp. RBG_13_44_9 | reverse complement strand
AGCCATAGAGTGCCGAGCCGGCTCCCTTAACCACTTCTACTCGCTCAATCAAGTAGGTAGGAATGACGTCATAGGATATCTCCCGGGTATCACCGGTCATCATCGGTATACCGTCAATTAACATCAGCACCCGGCTTCCTACCCCCATGCTATACCCGCTGGATCCGCGGATATTGATCTCGGATTGATTGAGGTTTATGCCGGGAATATATTGCAGTGCATTATCCAGGGTGATGGAGTTACGCGCCAAAATTTCCTGCCGGTTTAACACGCTCAGGCTCACCGGCACATCCTGGATTTTCTGTTCATACTTGCTGGCAGTGATCACAATCGTTTCCCCGGAGATGGGAACGATGCTGAGTCTGGTGATACCGGCATTGATGGTGGTGCCGGCTGTGACCTGGATCTCCCGTTTTTCCTGCCGGTATCCTATCATATTAAAAACCAGCATAAAAGTGCCTGCCGGAACCTGGGTAATGCGATAGATCCCGTTTTGATCGCTGGCAGCACCGAGAACGGTACCCTCCAGATAAATATTAACTCCTACCAGCGGTTGATCATTTTC
>MESS01000101.1:131-596 GCA_001771055.1 Caldithrix sp. RBG_13_44_9 | reverse complement strand
AGCTGAGCCAGCAGCGTCACGATCAGGCCGATAATGTATGCCAGAGCAGGTGATCTCATTATGACTAGGTTAATCTTATTATTTTGTATTTTTTATTTTGTAATTTTTATTTACTAATTGGTTCTTCGGACGCAATAGCACGCTGTCAAAATCAGCATAGATATTGATGCCTTCCAGTATTTGTCCTGCTTCAATATAAACCGCAGTGGGCAGAGGATCCTGCATAGTGGTGTCATAATGGCCCACAACCTGCCAGTCGCTGAATACATTGGAACCATATTGGTGTGCTAATGCAAAATATTCATAATGACCAGCCGGGAGTTGAATCTGATAGATGAGGCTATCCACATTAAGCGGCAGGCGATTTTCATCTGATATTCCGGGATATACCACAGCTCGTCCGGCGATGATATCATCCATGATGCTGGAATCAGCGGGAAAAACCGGAAATAAGACCAGTCGGAT
>MESS01000101.1:0-116 GCA_001771055.1 Caldithrix sp. RBG_13_44_9 | reverse complement strand
AGGTGGTGGACTATTGGGCGGTGGCCAGTTTTGGAAATAGACCGTACCGCTTACCCCGGTTAATTGACTGGTTTCTTCCTCGGGGGATAAACCCTGGTCACATTGCATAAGAAAGA
>MESS01000100.1:57002-57176 GCA_001771055.1 Caldithrix sp. RBG_13_44_9 | reverse complement strand
ATTATCAGCTTTTACCCGCCAGTTCAGCGGGAATGACCTACGGGATCGATTTAATTGGAGGAGTTTTGGCATCTCTGGCTACTTCGGTATTCCTGGCTCCATTTTATGGACTGGCTGGAATTACCGGTATTGCTCTTGGTCTGGTACTACTATTTTGGCTATTTGAGTGGAAAT
>MESS01000100.1:56605-56907 GCA_001771055.1 Caldithrix sp. RBG_13_44_9 | reverse complement strand
TAAAAAACAACTAAAAAACTATTTTTGTTTTTATCCGTGAAAGTCCGCGTATTTCAGCGTTCTCCGTGTTCCATCGTTACATCACCACCAGGCCTTCGGTATTTGCATTTACCAATTTTTTGGGATTCAGATCGGTTTGAATCAGGATGGCCCGTTGCAGTACCGGCATGGTAATGTCACATTTGGTAAATTTGCTGCTGACGATCTGGGTTTCCCGCATGATAGGCTTATGAATTTTACAATTCTGGTACTGGGAACCATTAATGATGGCAGTGGCAAATCGGCAGTTTTGCAGCAGGGAA
>MESS01000100.1:56245-56587 GCA_001771055.1 Caldithrix sp. RBG_13_44_9 | reverse complement strand
TCAATCAGGCAGCCAATAAAATTGACCTCAATCAGTTCGTTGTTGGTAAATTCGCAATGATAAAATTGACTGCCGGAGAATAAAGCATTATCTAATTTGCTTTTTACCACCCGGATGTCGTCGAAAAAGCTCATCATAAAATTACTGTCGGCAATCTGGACCCCTTTATACACATCATCCTTCCAAAAGGTATTCTTCAGGTCGGCAGATTTAATATACAAATTATCGAAAGTACAGTTTTTGGTCTTCAGTAGATTGCCTTCTACCAGGGACATATCCACATCAACAAAGGAAGAATCCAGGATAATGGTCCCGCTCAAAGTAGCCTGTATGAGTTTGGTA
>MESS01000100.1:54898-56202 GCA_001771055.1 Caldithrix sp. RBG_13_44_9 | reverse complement strand
TGTTGGTCAAATTAGAGTCTGTGAAATCCACATTTAACAGCATCGCGCCCATCAGTGAGGCACTACGCATGTCCAGTCCGGAAAGATCAGCTCCTTCCAGAACTATTTTATCCAGAGTTATCGGAGCCACTGAGTTTTCAATATTGCTGCGTAACTTTTTCAGAAAGGAATCTTTATCCGGTATATGCTGCCAGCAGTAATGAGTAAAGGAAATAGGCTTGAACGGACACCCTTCTTCGGCACATTTATGATAGGACATTCTCTTTACCTCGGCATAATATTTTTCAAAAGTTCTTTTTAAACAAAACGTTATAAGATAAAAAAAAAATATAAAAAATTCAATTGTTAAATATTATTTTCTGTTGTGGAGCTATTAAAGTTCTTTTAACTTTAAAATTTTGCGAAAAAAATTCTTGCCATTCTTTGGTTTTTAACTGACTTTTCCGGTTTTTTATGAGTCAATTTCCTTAAAATAGGGTGGGCCTGGATGAATATGAGAAAATTTGGCAACATATATGGAGGGATTTTGATGGTTATGAACGGCATTTTTTTACTTTCGACTTCCGGATTGACCCAATCTGCCCAACTAAAAGCACGCTCCGTGATCAACAGTCAATATCAGTGGAAAACCGCTGACATCTTTATTAATGACGAAGCCTGGGAAAAAAGTTATGAAATGTTAAAAACCCGGCTGGAGGAACTTAATCGTTTTCAGGGTAAACTGGCTGAGTCTGCCGAAATCCTGCGGCAATGCCTGCAAACCCGCGATACCCTGAATACCCTTCAGGGCAGGTTGTCTCTGTATGCCAGTCTGAAATCCGATGAGGATACCCGGGTAACCAAATATCAGGGATACCGGGAGCAGATCTCGAACCTCGGTGTTCAATTCAGTCAAAAAAAATCTTTTATTCAACCGGAAATCTTAAATATTCCTCAGGAAAAGATCCAGCTGTTCCTGCAAAGTGATGGGGAATTGAGACAATATCGTCATTACCTGGAAGATCTTTTTCGCACCAAAGCGCATATTTTATCCCGGGAAGGCGAGGAACTGCTGGCTCTGAGCGGAGATCTCAGTCGCTCTCCCTATCAGATTTTCTCCATGTTTAATAATGCGGATATCAAATTTCCCAGGATCAATGACGAGAATGGGAAGGAAATTGAATTGACCAAAGGGAATTTTATGGTTTTCCTGAAATCTCCCGATGAAAAAATCAGACAGGCTGCCTTTAGCGGGATGTATAATACCTACCAGGACTGGATCAATACCCTTTCTGCCAGTTTAGCAGCAGCAGTAAAGAAGGATG
>MESS01000100.1:39080-54852 GCA_001771055.1 Caldithrix sp. RBG_13_44_9 | reverse complement strand
CCTGGACCAGGACAATATTCCTTCCTCCGTTTATGACAATCTGCTGAAGGCGGTAAACCAGAATCTGTCTCCGATGCATCAATATATCCGGCTGCGCAAGGAAATTCTTGGACTGGAAAAAGTAAATCCCTGGGACTTATTTGTTCCACTGCTTAAGGATTTTCGCTGGGAAGTCACTTATGAAGAAGGAGTAGATCTTATTCAAAACGCCCTGGAGCCGCTGGGAGAGGATTATCTTGCAGCCGCCAGGCAGGGCTTTATCTCTGGTTGGTTTGATGTTTACGAAAATCAGGGTAAACGGTCCGGAGCCTATTCAGCTGCTACCTATGGAGTTTCTCATCCTTTTATGCTGCTGAATTATCAGGGACTTTTAAATGATATGTTTACTGTAGCCCATGAAATGGGGCATTCCCTTCATTCCCATTTTACCATTCAGTCTCAGCCCTATATTTATAGTGACTATACCATCTTTGTCGCTGAGGTAGCCTCGACTTTAAATGAAGCATTATTAATGGATTATCTGCTGAAGAATACCAGGGACAAAAATAAGAAACTTTATCTCTTAAATGAATATATTGATCAGATTCGTGGAACCCTCTATATCCAGACCATCTTTGCCGAATTCGAGAAAATCATTCATGAGAAATATGAGGCGGGTGAGGCGGTGACTGCTGAATTTTTCAGTCAGACTACCCGGGAGTTGTATACCCGTTATTATGGACCTGATTTTGAGATGGATCCCCTCTATGATATCAACTGGTGCCGGATCCCCCATTTCTATTACAATTTCTATGTGTATCAATATGCCACCGGGATCTCCGCCGCCACTGCTTTGTCCCAGAAAATATTGGCTGGCGATAAAAAAGCTCGTCATGCTTATTTGAATTTCCTGAAACGCGGCAGTTCTGATTATTCGATCAATCTGCTGCAGGATGCCGGGGTTGACATGACCTCCCCTGAACCGATTGAGGCCACCGCTAAACTATTTGCGAAGCTGTTAAATGAAATGGAAAAACTTTTAAAAGAATAACGGAGAATTCAGTCGTCCCGCTCTTTTCAGTTCAGTGACAGTTTAAAACTCGGTATGCCGGGGTGTTAAAATAAACCGGAAATTTATGCAGGTATATAAGAGATCAGGTTACAAATAGACAGATCTGGTTTATTGTTTAAAGTACTGCCTCGTTACTTCAACCTTTGAAACTACAATTGAATTGATTTTTTACCGGATAATGTTTATTATTGCCATTCGTCATTTTAAAATTTTAACCTAAATAATTAAAGCCACGAAGTCACAAAGACACAAAGATATTAAAATTAATAAATTAGATCATTTAAAACGCTTGAATGAAATAAAACGATTCGATAAATTTAAAATTCACAATAACAGTATTCTTAGGGTCTTGGTGCCTTTGTGGTTAATTTTTTAAATCAATCTAGTTGGACTATGGGGACTGAAAAAAAATATAAGGTCTTTGTTTCCCGGCAAATTCCTGAAACCGGACTGGATGTTTTGCGGCAGAAATGCGAAGTGGAAATTTATCCTGGAGAACAGGCTATTCCGCGCCATCTGCTTCTGGAAAAAGTAAAAGATGCCGAAGGACTCCTTTGCCTGCTCTCAGAAAAAGTTGACCGGGAATTATTTGCCCATGCCCCCAAATTACGGGTGGTAAGCAACTGCGCGGTGGGCTATGATAATATCGATGTGGAGCATGCAACCCGGATCGGAGTGGCAGTGACCAACACCCCGGGGGTATTGACCGATGCCACTGCTGATTTAAGCTGGACACTGCTGCTGGCTGCCGCCCGGCGGTTGATCGAGGGAGATCACATCATGCGTCATAATAAATTTACCGGCTGGTCACCTCTCTTTTTGTTGGGTCAGGATATAAAGGGAAAGACCCTGGGAATTCTGGGGGCTGGAAGGATTGGTACGGCGGTGGTGGAACGCAGTGTGGGCTGGCAGATGCCGGTGCTCTATTTCGACCGCAGACCTAATCCCTACCTGGAAAAAACATTCGCCGCCCGTAAAGTTGAGTTGAATGAACTCATCCAGCAGTCAGATTTCATCTCGATTCATTTGCCGCTCGCTGCCGAGACCCATCACCTGATCAATGAAAAAGTATTGAGTCAGATGAAAAAGTCAGCCATAATCGTCAACACTTCGCGCGGAGCGATTATAGACGAAAATGCGCTGGTCAAAGCTCTGGAAAATAAGCAGATTGCCGGAGCCGGCCTGGATGTTTTTGAGAATGAACCCGCCATGGCAGCAGGTTTGGAGAAATTGTTCAATGCGGTGGTTATACCCCATATCGGTAGTGCCACCATCCATACCCGCGGGGAGATGACCCGTATTGCCGCAAAGAACCTTTTGAATGTCCTGGAAGGTGATCCTCCCGAATTTGCGGTAAATCCGGAGGTTTTAAAAAAGCATTTCAATAAATAAGAAAATAAAAATTTCCACTGGCAGGAGATCATATGGGACAATTAACTGGTAAAAAAATTTTAATGGTGGTGGGAGAAAAAAACTATAATGAACAGGAATTTGAACATCTTCATGACCTGTTCCTGGAAAATAGTGCGGTAGTAGCAATTGCCAGTCATGGGACCGGTAAGGCCCTGGGGCGGCTGGGCGGTTTTGCGGTGCCTCATCTGGCCATTTCTGAAGCCAAAGCTCAGGATTATGATGCCATCGTTTTGATTGGCGGCTATGGCGCCTACGCTTTTCTCTGGGATGATACCCAGCTGCATGAACTCCTCCGGCAAGCACAGCAGTTAAACAAGCTGCTGGTGGCAGCCAGCGTTTCTGCTGTTACCCTGGCCAATGCCGGATTACTGCAAGGTAAAAATGCCACCGTTTACCCGGATTATAATGCGGGAGTCATTTTAACCGAAAAAGGTGCAAATCATGTTTATCAAAGTGTAGTTGTGGACGATAATATCATTACCAGCAATCATCCCCGTAAGGTAAAACAACTCGGGGAAACTATTGTAGCTAAACTGTCGGGAAAGTAATGGGTAAAAAGTCCATAAAGGCTTATAAGGATCCGGAGTTTTTAGGAAGCCGGGATGCTCGAACCATCCGCATTCTCTCCGAATATTTGGAGCCGGAGTCACGCTTCCGCAGGTTGAATGTCAAAGACACCATTGTTTTTTATGGCTCCGCCCGGGTGACTGATGGAAAAACTGCCAGGAAACGGTATGAATTATGGAAAAAGCGGATGGAACAGAGACCTTCTGAAGACCATCGCCGGGAACTGCAACAGGCTGAGATCCGCCTGAAAATGTCCCGGTATTATGATGATGCCCGCGAACTGGCCCGGCTGGTAACACAGTGGTCAGTTGGAATAAAAAACAGCCATCAGCGGTTTCTGATTTGTTCGGGAGGCGGACCCGGAATCATGGAAGCAGTCAATCGAGGCGCTGCCGATGTACCGGGTGGAAAGTCCATCGGACTGAATATTTCGATCCCGCAGGAACAGGATTCGAATGCGTTTATCTCTCCGGAACTCAATTTTGAATTTCATTACTTTTTCATGCGAAAATTCTGGTTTGTCTATCTGGCTAAAGCACTGGTGATTTTTCCGGGTGGTTTTGGAACCATGGATGAATTCTGGGAAGTCCTTACCCTCTTGCAGACTGGTAAAATTCAGAAAAAGATGGCAGTGATCTTGTACGGGAAAGATTACTGGAGCCAGGTGATCAATTTTCAATATATGGTGGATCACCTGATGATCGATGAAAATGACCTCAAATTATTTCATGTGTGCAGTACACCCCAGGAAGCCTTTGAATATTTGCGGGATAAGTTAACCGAAGCTTTTTTGTGATCGGTATTCAGTTTATTTCTGCCCGATTTCCCTCACTCCAATCACATTGGGAATCACGAATTGATTATTTTTCTCTGGTGCTGATACAATTTCCGGCCAGGAAATTGGGGAAGCGTTCGAAGCATTTTTATTCTCGGAAAGGTATAGTCCGGCCTGAATTCCGCCTTCTAAATACATAGCCGCTTGAATATCCAATGGAAGTTGCAGCAGTATTTCAATGAAATCGTGCACCGGTGAAGGTGAACCACAGTAGATCATTAATAGTTTTCCACTGCCATCCATGCCCAGGGCCGCAATACTCCACCCTTGCTCCTGCGGCTGCCAGACATTTTTTTGCTGACAATTGATCATTCGGAAGCTCTGCAAAAATGATTGATATTTGTTTCCGAATAAAGCAAAATCCTCGCAGGTACGGTCAATGATTTTGAATGGCGGGACAGTTTTATCCAGCGGATTGCATGCCAGGATCGAGTTATATTTTGGATGAAATCCGGGATTATTCACATGGTCCCCGCTTTTCAAATAACCCACAGATGTGGTCAAGTCCTTCCCGAACATTCCTCCATTAATCACCGCCTTCAATTTGAAATCATCAGCCCATTGGAGGAGGGTTCGCTGTTTGTTGGTATATTCACTTTGACAGTACAAGTCTATTTTAAAAAATTTCGGATCTATTTTCAGGACATAAATACGGGAATTATTCTGCCTGGCTGCTGGTGGAGCTTGAAAGATTCCCAGGTTTAATCCGGGTTGAATATTTTGCCAGGGCTCAGCAGCACGGATCGGTAATATTGCAGAAAATAAAATCCAAATGATCAAACTGAATAAAGCTAAGTCCAATTTCGTTTTCAACAAGAATTCAATCTCCCTGAGAATATCTAAAAATTCTTTACTGTGATATTTACCAAAATAATTTATATAATCGATACAAAGATTTTGTAAATAAGTCCTCCAATATAAATTATTTAGAAACCTCTAAAAAAGGAACCTTTTAGTCATTCCGAGCGAAGCGAAGGAATCTCATAACATCAATAATGATAGAAGATTGCTTCCGTCAGTAGCCCTACCTGCTGCAGGCAGGCGGACAGGTCGTCATTTCATTCATTTCAATGGTATAATAATGAGAATTTTTCAGAGGTTTCTTTATTCAATTAAAATAGTTTTGGCGGATATAGCCAGCAGAATTTTCATTCAGTCGAGTCTGTTTAAAATCAGAATTGTTAAAAAGTAATGGATTTGGTTGATGAGAATCTGCTCCCTATATTTGTGCCGTGAATTTTCTTTAACACCATGGTAAGTAAAGGTAAAAGGAGTAGTCGAAGTGACTCTGGCAGGTAAAGATAAAAAATATTTTCGCACCCTGGGACATCATCTTAAACCAGAAGTCTGGATTGGTAAAGAGGGCGTTTCTAAGGGTACTCTTAAGACATTAGAGAATTCTTTTCATACCAAGGAATTGGTGAAAGTCAAGATCCTGGAAAATTGCCCATTGGATAGAACCGACATTGCCCGGCAGCTCTCTGATGCTGTCACTGCCGAAGTGGTACAAGTTTTAGGGAATATGATTTTGCTGTATAAACCGCTCCCAGAGGAAATGGAATGAACTTGTCTAATCGGATGTTCATTTTACTTTTAAGTATCATGACCATCCTTTTTGGACTCTCATTCATTGCCACCAAACAGGCCCTGCAGGGATTGGGTATTTTTCAGGTAGTATTCTGCCGCCATCTGCTGGCACTGATTTTTTTAACCCTGCTTCTATGGCCGAACCGGAAAAGATTTTATATTCCCCGAAAAGATCTGAAGCATTTTTTATTGCTTACCCTGGTTGAACCAGTAGGTTATTTTATTTTCGAGACCATCGGGATCCGTTACTCTTCACCTTCCAATGTTTCCATTATTATTGCTACCATCCCTATTTTTTCCCTGCTGTTTGCCTGGTGGATTTTAAGAGAAAAAAGCCGGATGCCGGCATTAGTGGGTATTGTTTTATCCCTGTTGGGAGTCTATCTGATTGTTGCTGCCTCTGCTGAAAGTGAATTGGCTCCTCGTCCGCTCCTGGGGAATCTGTTCACCGTGGGCGCATGTGTGTCTGCCGGACTGTACAATGTCCTTTGCCGGAGGTTAGGTCAGACCTATTCTCCCTGGACCATTACCTATTATCAATCCATAGTTGCTACAGTAGTATTCCTGCCGCTGGCGGTAATTGAATATTTTTTTCGTCCGGATATTCAGATTACCGGAGAAATTTTTTTAAGTATCCTTTATCTGGCGCTGGGCAGTTCTGTGGCCGCTTACTTTATCCTGAATTATTCGCTTGGTAAATTACCCACCCAGAAGGTAGCTATCTTCGCCAATCTGGTGCCGGTGGTTACAGTGTTTGCTTCCTGGTTCTTCTATGGAGAATTCCTGGAGACCAGCCAGTTCATTGGTGCATCACTGGTCATCCTGGGAATATATCTTACCTATCTGCGGATAAGGAAGTAGGAGGATTGATTTCAAAATTATTTAACTCAACTTCAGAAGTTATCCCAACATCCTCAGCGGATATAACGGTCTGTCAGAGTAAAAAATTAGCACAATTCAAGTCGGATGAATCCGGGAAAATTTTTTCTTCAGCAGGTTCCGGCAATTTCCTGATTCTGGTCGAAAGTTAAATTGACTACAACTTTATGTCTTGTTTAAGCTGGTATCCCTTCTCACTTTTATAAACCTGAGCGCAGTAAATCCTGGGATCATGTTCAAAAAACAATAACCATTCTTCTTTTGTGGCTTTTTCCAGAATCTCTTCTTTCTCTTGGATGGTTTGTACCGGATGGAGATCATATGCCATTACCCACGGCAAATTGAGATGAGCGGTCATGGGAATCAAATCTGCCAAATAAATTAATTTTTCATTCTGGCCAGAGATTTTAACCATTTGTTGAGCCACAGTATGTCCTTCAGAGAGGATCAGCTCTACTCCTTCCAGCAGTTTTTGTGGACCCTCTAAAATTTTTAATTTTCTGGACTTATAAAGCGGTTCAATATTCTCAGTTAAATAACTGGCCCGGTCCTTGGGAAATCCTTTCTGAGCCCATTCCAGCTGTTTTTTCTGGACATAATAATTGGCGTTGGGAAATTGAAGCTGGATCTGGCCATCTGAATCCAAATGAGTCGCTCCCCCTACATGATCAAAATGAAGATGGGTGACGATCACATCCGTCACATCCTCCGGCTGAATATTTTTTTCGGCCAGGGATTTCAAAAGTGAGGTGTGGGAATAATCAATATCATAGATTTCTTTGAATTTATCGCTGAATTTATTACCGACTCCTGAGTCGATCAGGATTACCCGCCCGGCACTGACTAACAGCAAAGTATTTAATGACATCAGAATGCGATTTTTCTCATCCGGTGGATTTTCTTTTTGCCAAAGGGTGCGGGGAACTACCCCGAACATGGCCCCGCCGTCCAATTTATAACGGCCGGCATCTATCATCTGAACTTCATATTTCCCGATTTGCATATTACCTCCGGTCTGAAATTATAAATTACCAATCGTTAGAGCTCAAAAATTTAATTCCTGAAAGCCTGTCATAATAAAAAATATCTTTTGAAAAAAACAAATGTTTTTTTAGATTTGACGTCAATTTATGCCCATCAAAGAGATGTTCAAACTGTCTAATTAAGAAAGGGATATTAATGAACAAGGTAGCAATAATATTTATATTGATGATAACCATCTTTATTATCTCTGCTATTGCTCAAGAAAGTCTGGATCAGCCACCTACTCAGCAGGTGCAATCGGATACCATTACTGGCCATAAAAATATGTCAGCAGAAGACTTGAAAGAACACGTGGTTTCACTTGGTGTGGAGTTACCCGTTTGGAGTATTATTCCTTTTGTTGGAATTTTACTGTCCATTGCCCTTTTTCCGTTGCTGGCTCCCCATTTCTGGCATCATCACTTTGGAAAAGTAACGATATTCTGGGCATTGCTTTTTGCCATTCCCTTTTTGATCGCTTATGGCGGACAGGCACTCTATGACATTCTACATATTTATATTGCCGATTATTTTCCCTTCATTATCCTGCTGTGGGCCCTGTTCACTGCCGCAGGCGGAATTTTTATCCAGGGAGCGCCGGCCGGTACACCACTTGCCAATTTCATCACTCTGTTAATCGGCACATTTTTAGCCTCTTTCATCGGAACTACCGGCGCAGCCATGGTACTGATCCGACCGGTACTCAGAATGAATAAATTCCGCCAGTCGAAAGTTCACATCATCATATTTTTTATCTTTCTCATCGCCAATATCGGTGGTTCTTTGACACCTCTGGGCGACCCACCCCTGTTTCTGGGATTCCTGCATCATGTGCCGTTCTTCTGGACCATGAAATTATTAACTGAAATGGTTTTTGTGTCCGGGATTGTCCTTATCATTTTTTATCTTGTCGATCTTTACTCCTTCAGGAAGGAAGGCTGGCACCAGAAAAAACATTTGAAAGCCTATCATTATGAAATCCCAGCCGGTATGGATGAAAGCAAGATTAAAGAGGATTTTCTACAGGGTGAAACGGCTAATAAAACTCACACCGCACCCTCGTCCAAGATAAGCATCCTCGGGTTACATAATTTTCTCATTTTATTCGGAATTATGGGAGCTGTTCTGTTCAGCGGTCTGGTTCATTTGGGCGAAATATCAATCCTGGGTGTACACCGGCAAATTGAGGGTTTGATTCGAGATGTTTCCCTCATACTGCTGGGCTTGCTCTCCCTTAAAATTACTGCCTGGTCTATCAGAGAAGGCAATGAATTTACCTGGTTCCCGATCAAGGAAGTAGCAAAGCTCTTTGCCGGGATTTTTATGACCATCGTTCCGGCTCTGGCCATGCTGCGGGCTGGCAGCGCCGGACAACTGGGATTTATTATGGAAGCGGTTAAAGAACCCTGGCACTATTTCTGGATTACCGGTGCGCTTTCCAGTTTTTTAGACAACGCTCCGACTTATCTGACCTTTTTAAGCACTGCCCTGGGCCAGTTTTATGCCGGACTACCCGAGCCGCAAGCCGTTGCCCGACTGCTGGCAGAGAATGAAATTTTCCTGAAGGCCATCAGCACCGGCGCAGTGTTTTTCGGAGCAAATACTTATATCGGAAATGCCCCGAATTTTATGGTCAAATCAATCTCTGAAGAACAGAATATTAAAATGCCTAGTTTCTTCGGCTACATGGTCTGGTCAATATTGATCCTGATCCCGGTATTTATCCTGACGACTTTTATCTTTTTCTGATGCTGACTGATACCCACACTCATCTTCATTTTGATCAGTACGCCGCAGATTTACCGGAGGTCATCGAACGGGCTTATTCTGCAGGAGTTGGAAAAATTCTTACCCTGGGCACCGACCTTTCCTCCTGTCGTCAGACCATTCAGATCGCCCGGAGATTTGATAAAATTTATGCTGCAGTTGGAATTCACCCCACCGATATTTTTCGTTCACAATCTGATGATTTACCGCTGATTAAAGATCTGGCTTCTGCTGAAAATAAAGTAGTTGCCATCGGCGAAATTGGCCTGGATCTGTATTGGAAAGAGGTGCCACTGCAACGGCAGCTGCCAGTGTTTGAGAAAATGCTGGAAATTGCAAACGATTTAGATCGGCCGGTAGTGATTCATAATCGCGACGCTCATCCGGAAATGCGATCGTTTTTCGAAAAGCAAGGAATTGATCATTTAAAAGGAGTAATGCATTCTTTTTCTGGATCTGCAGACGATGCCCAGTACTATCTTTCGATGGGACTGCATATTTCTTTTACCGGAGTAATTACCTTTAAAAATTATTCAGAGCTGAAAGTGGTAAAATCTGTTCCAGTCAACCGGCTACTGCTGGAAACCGATTCACCTTTTTTGACACCTGTTCCCAAACGGGGAAAAAGAAACGAACCCGCATTTGTTCAATATGTTGCCCTGAAACTGGCCGAAATTTATGGAATTGATCTACAGGAAATGAAAGAGATCACTGGCTTAAATGCTCAAAAATTATTTGGATGGTGAAGGGGAGAGTTTAATCTGGTTGATTCACAAAATTGATAGAAGTCAAGCTACTGTTTGGTCATCTTTTACGACGGGTTTTCACAAAGGGATTCCTTGCGGAAAAACCCATGGCAAGATAGACGGTTTAATTTTACTGACTATACTTCAAACAAATATCACTTTTGTGAATTAAACAGGTTGTAACAATATGATCAGAGATTATTTTTTGGTGGTAAAATCAGGGGGCATTGATTCGAAAAATTTCACCGGAATGATAAATACTCAGCTGAATATTTCTGACGGTAAGCAAATCCGACTGAACTGAATCAGGATAGCTGGCCTGGCAGGGATTCAGCACCACAACCACATTATCTCCCATAACCTCGGCTTCGCCATTTGGTTTTACCCAGATAGCAGTTCTTTCATCAATCCCAATTCCCATCTGCTGGTACTGGATGACCAGAGAAAGGAGCCGGTTGAATCGGCTTCGCTGGATGAAGTGCTTTTCGATAATGGCGGTGGGAAGGAAACCAAATCCGTCGCTGATTTCCACGCTGTCTCTTTCTAAAACACTCCAGTTCCCGTCACCGGTGATCATGATTTGACTCATGATAGCTGCCTTGGCACTGGTGCCTCCCATCACTGCACCCTCGGTATATCTTTGATGAAAGACTGCCAGGCTTTTGGAGTTTTTGAAAATAGTGGTGAGCCGGTTCTGATCTCCTCCTCCAAAATAAAAACCGGTATATAATTTTAGGGGATCAACAGTCAAATCGGCATTGGCACTCAGGCTGTCTGAGATATAAAATGCCCGGGCTTTTTTGACACCACTCTCCAGGAATTCTTTTTCGTAATTTTCACCGCTTTTCAAATAATTTTCACTGGCCATGGGAATGATGGCAATCCTGGCATCGCAGCCGCCGGCTAATTCGATAAATTTCTGCATGGCCGCAACCGGACGGGGTGAACCCCCGCCGATAATAATTTGATGTCCTTTGATATTGCCGGTTGAGTGTCCTTCACATCCAATAACAATGGCAGTAAAAATGAAGTATAAACTTATCCTGAACCAAAATCCGGGCATATGGTTTTTCTACGCTTATCCTGGTTTAATAAAAATACCGGGGATCGTTTACATATTTATCGATCGTCCGAAGACCTTTTAACACCTTTTTCTCTTCAGTCAGGGCAATCTCGGTAACCAGGGCATTTATCAGCATGGAAATTGCTCCCAGGGAGTTGGTAAAAAGGATGTTATCGGTCTTGGCAATCAGAACATGTAAGGAATATTGAGCCACCGGGGCGGTTTTTTTATCGGTGAAACTCACCACTGGAATCTTTCTCTGATGAGCCAGCTGAGCTGCCTCTACGGTTTGCCGGCTGTACGGTGGAAAACTGAAGGCAATGAGCAGATCCTTTGGAGTTAATAACATTATCTGCTCAGGAAAGGAGAGGGAATCGCCGCTCATGGCAAAGGATTTTTTAAGATAAAGCTTCAGCTGGTAGGCCATTATTTCTGCCAGGTATTTGGAAATTCCCAATCCAATGCAGTAAATATTATCGGCCTCTCTGAGATGACTGACAATATGTTTGAAATCCTGCAGGTTGTTTTGCTGCAGGCTGAGGTTAATGTTCTGTACCACCTGGTGGGCAATTTGATGCAGACTGTCCTGGTATTCTTCTTCTTTGGAGATGGTGGCTTTAAATTTTTCCGCAGGCGACAGGCTCTCTTTCAATAATTTTATCAAATGATTGCGGAATTCTAAGTATCCCTGGTAACCCAGTACCCGGGAAAACCGCACCACCGTAGCGCTGCTCACTCCGGACTTATTTGCCAGATTATTGACTGATAATAGGGGAATAGTTTGCAGGTTTTCCAAAATATAATTTGCCAGAATTCTTTGATTTTTTGAATAGTCCGGCAGTTTCTTAATGATAATTTTCTGAACATCTTGCATATTGACCTCAAAAAATTTTTTTAAATATAGGAAATGAAATGAAAAATATCAATCAAGGCATGAAAAAATAGTTTCTTTCGGTCTAAAAATAATCATTCTGTTCAATAACCATTCCATTGAAAAAGAACTGCCGGGATTAGGAGTAAAAGAGACAGAATGACAAAAGCAATCTCCAGCGGTAACAGCCATTTGAACCACTTTTCAAAGGGGACTTTGGCCATGGCCAGCGTTCCGACCGTCACTCCGGAAGTAGGGATAATCATGTTGGTGAATCCGTCTCCGAACTGGTAAGCCAGGACCGCGGTTTGCCGGGTGATCCCGCTCAGATCTGCCAGCGGAGCAAAAAGCGGCATGGTCAGCGCAGCTTTGGTGGTCCCGGAAGGGATAAAAAAATTGATAAAGGTTTGGACGAAATACATGATGTAGGCTGATAGCAGGGGGGATGATTCTCCGGCGAGTCGTGAAAAACTGAAGAGAATGGTATCCATAATATTTCCATCTTCCAGAATGATGATGATACCTGCGGCAAATCCCACGATCAGGGCAGCACTGGCAATATCCTTGGCTCCTTCGATGAATCCTTCGGCAATCGCATTAACAGGCAGTTTTCCAACCAGGCCAGCCAGAATCCCGATAGCCAGAAACAGGGCCGCCAATTCGGTGATATACCAGTGTAATTTGATAACCCCATAAAATAACACTGCAATTCCAATAGTTAAGATGATCAATACCACGGCATGCTTACGGTTAAATTCCCCCACTTCCTGTTTTTCGGTTTCGAGTTTATCCCGTTTTTTTAGATCAATTTCGTAAGTCAGGCTTTTCTGGGGATTTTTTTTGATTTTTTCGGCATAGCGAATAACCCAAAAAATGGTAAAAAAAGTGACCGTGATCCAGATGCCTACCCGGTACTCCCAGCCGGAAACCGGAGGAATTTCTGATAACTTTTGAGCAATCTGAACAGTAAAAGGATTAAAAAAGGCGGTAGCAAATCCAACTCCGGCTGCCAGAAAAGAAAAGCACAATCCGGTGATGGAATCATATCCCAGGGCTAAAGCCAGTGGGACAAAGATCAACACGAAAGGCATGGCCTCCTCACACATGCCGAAAAATGCTCCAAAAAATGAGAACAGCGACATAACGATGACGAGGATCCATTTTTCATGACCCTGCATGATTCTGACTATTTTACCGATCGCTCCGCTGATAGCACCGGTTTTTTGAAAAATATAAAAAGATCCTCCAACGATGAAGATGAATCCAATGATATCGGCCATACGCATGATACCTTTAAGCGGGGCTTCAAATATAGCAAAAAATTGGGGCTGGCTTTCCTGAAATTCAAAAGAGTCCTTTACTAACACTTCCCGCTTGAATCCCTCCTTTTCCACAATTGCTCTTTGAAAACGGCCTCCCGGTATCACCCAGGTAGCTATGGCAGCGAGGAGAATGAGCGGGTACACAATGGCGAATGTGTGGGGTATTTTTAGTCTGCCTCTCATCTTTATCTCCCGAAATCGATTGGATCTGATTGTGCTATTTTAAACCTCTTAAATAAGCAGGACCGTATTAAAGCAGGTGGGACATTTTGAAAAAATGTTCTCTCTTTGGCACCGTTAATTTCCCGCGGCAACCAGCTTTTGAAGAAACTTCTGCATTGTCAATAGATCCTGGACTGTGATGTATTCATCATTGGCATGGGGATTTTTGGCCCCGATACCCAGATCGATAGCCACCATTCCCCGGCTGTTAAGAATATTTGCATCGGAACCGCCGTGATATCGCATGGGTTTGGACTCCAATCCAATAACCTGAAAACAGGAAATGATCCTGCAAATCGCATCAGATTTCTGATCTAATATAAAACCGGGAAAAGCCTCTTCCCGCTTGATCGCGTACTTTCCCGAAAACATCTTTTCGGTTCTTTTAAGCTGCTTAACCAGGTCTTGAAATGAATTCTCGATATCTTCGGAAAGGAAGGAACGTATTTCCCCGGTCAGGGTTACCAGGGCCGGCACTACATTATTGGCTTCGCCGCCATTTATTTTCCCCAAATTGATGGTAGTGTCATCATTTATTTTTCCCACCTCAAAATTCTGAATGAGGTGAGCCGCCATGGAGATGGCATTGATTCCGGCTTGAGGATTAACTGCAGCATGGCTTGCCTTACCAATAAAATTTATGGTAAAATCGATAGCTGCCGGGGCTGCGTAAACAAAAGAACCGGGATCTGCGGAGGAATCCAGGATATAGACTGTTCGGGATTCCAACCGATCGATGTCCAGATGAGTCGATCCGTAAAGGCCGGTTTCCTCTCCGATAGTGAAAACCACTTCGAATGGAATGTGGGATGCTTGTTGTTTGAGAGATTCTACCAGGTATAAAATGAGAGCAATGCCCGCCCGGTTATCTGCTCCCAGAATGGTTTGACCGTCGCTACAAATTATTCCATCTTGATTCTGCGGTTTAATTCCGGTGGTTGGTTTGACGGTATCCATATGGGCGGCCAGGCAGAATTGGCTGGGAACAGCTTTTGCGCCCGGATAAATTTTGGCAATCAGGTTACCGCTGGTCCCTCCCACAATTTGCCCCGTCTGATCTTCAAATACCTGAATGTTATTATTTTTCAAGAACTCCCGGACATAATCGGCAACCGGTTTTTCCTGCTTGGAAACAGCACTGATTGATACCAGCTCAAAAAATATCTGGATTAGGCGGTCCTGGTTAACGTGCATTCTACGCAATAAAATTTACTTTTAACAAATTATATGAAAATTATTTTTCACTTTCAATAAAATATTTTATTTATACCAGACAGTCCATTGTCATAAAAATCTTGACTCAGGAGAATTGTCATGATAATTTTGAAAAATTATTTCATGATTTGTTATCGTGACTTATCTCTAACAGATCGTTCTTCGCTGGCGTTTTACCGTCAGCAGACTCAATACCCACCTACTAATTGAACGGACTAAAATGGAAAAATCAAAACCGCGGATGAATTTTATTTTCTCAATTCTTCCTATTTTCATTATCTTGATTTTATTGCTGGTAGGGTACGGGATTTATAAAATCCGGGCCGAGGTGTTACTGGTTATTGGTGCCCTGATCACTGGAATTATTGCCCGGGTAGCCGGGTTTTCCTGGGAAACCATGCAAGCCGGGATCATTCAAAATATTACCAAGGCACTGCCCGCTATGCTGATCGTCATTTGCGTCGGCATCCTGATCGGATCCTGGATTGCTGCCGGCACCATCCCCATGCTGGTCTATTACGGTCTAAAACTGATAACTCCGGATTTTTACCTGGTCAGCGCCTGTCTGGTCTGCAGTCTGATTTCAATTTTCACCGGAACCAGCTGGGGGACAGTGGGAACGGTCGGCATTGCACTGATAGGAGTTGCCGAAGGTCTGCAGATTTCTCCGGCCCAAGCAGCCGGGGCCATTATCGCCGGAGCTTATTTCGGTGACAAAATTTCTCCGTTTTCCGATACCACTAATCTGGCGCCAATTGCAGCCAGCAGTAATATTTTTGATCATATCAAACATATGCTGTGGACCACTCTTCCAGCCTGGTTTATTGGACTGCTCATTTATTTACTAGTAGGCCTGCAGGGCCACAGTCAGACAACGGTGGTGGTACCAATCTCCTTGCTTGATGGTCTGAAACAAAATTTTAATTTCAATATTCTGCTTCTGCTGCCGGCAGTTATTATCCTCTATTTTGCAGTCAGAAAATTACCCACTATTCCGGGAATGTTGATATCTTCTTTCACTGCTGTGCTATTGGGTTTTCTTTTCCAGAGGAACTCTCTGGTGGATCTGCTGGGTGCTTTAACAACCGGCTATCAGGCAAATTCCGGTGTGGAGGTTCTGGATAAACTGTTGAGCCGGGGAGGGATGATGAGTATGATGGATGTGACTTTGATTGCCCTCTGTGCTTTCGGATTCGCCGGAATTATGCAAG
>MESS01000100.1:38795-39061 GCA_001771055.1 Caldithrix sp. RBG_13_44_9 | reverse complement strand
GATTTTGGAAAAATTGGGTTCTTTTACTCGAACCACCGGAACACTGGTAGCTAGCACTGTCTTCAGCTGTATTTCAGTCGCCTTGATGACTGGCAGCTCTTTTTTGTCGATTATCATACCGGGAGAGTTGTTCGCACCTCTTTACAAAATGAAAAACCTGGCAGCCAAAAATTTATCCAGAACCACCGAAGATTCCGGAACAGTTGTGGTTCCTCTTATTCCCTGGAGCATGGCCGGTATTTTTATGAGCGGCACTCTGGGAGTTT
>MESS01000100.1:22191-38771 GCA_001771055.1 Caldithrix sp. RBG_13_44_9 | reverse complement strand
GTTTTATGAATTATCTGGGATTTATTTTTGCGTTGATCTATGGATTTACTGGTTTTGCCATTGCAACCAGGATCCGGGATGATGAAACCAAAGCGGGAAGTTAAATCGAAAAATATGCTGAAATTTTTAAAAAATCTTGACATAATTATTACACTTATTTATCTTTGAAAATATAATTACATAATATTAAAATAGTGCAAAGATTGTTACAAATCATTTTCACTCTGTTATTTGCCTGAAGCATTTAAAAGTTTGAGATTCGAACCAGTCTAACCTAATTTGTTTAATGTGATTGTCAGAAATATACAGCTGATGGTTATTTCACCGGAATTACTTTGCGTAGACCTTAAATTAACATAAAATATTCTATAGTTATTTTTTAGAAATGAATTTGCTAAAAAAATAGAAGATTTACTCATTTTAGAAATAACACTTTAAATCTGGAGTATTTTAAATGTTCTTTCTTCGAATGCCTTTCTTTTTAGTCATAGCTTTTTTGTTTTTTTATAATAATGTCAATTCCTGCACCACTGCCATTCTCTCCGGTAAATGTACTCCGGATGGACGGCCCCTGTTATATAAGCACCGGGATGCCGATTCCCTGGAAAATAAACTCCTCTATTTTACTGACGGTAAATATGATTATATCGGTCTGGTCAATTCAAAAGATTCCTTGGGAAAACAAGTATGGGCTGGGTGTAATTCAATGGGATTCGTGATCATGAATTCGGCCTCTTATAATCTTAATATTAAAGATACTGCTAAGGTTGAAGAGCGGGATGGTTTTTTGATGAAACAAGCTCTGCAAACCTGTGCTACTATTTCCGACTTTGAAAACCTTTTGGCATCACTTAAATATCCATCTGGGATCGAATCAAATTTTGGAGTGATTGATGCCAAAGGCGGGGCGGCCTATTTTGAGACCGGCAATAATTCCTTTGTCAAATATAATGCGAATGATCCGATAGTCGCACCATTCGGTTATCTCATTCGCACCAATTATTCTTTCTCCCGGGATATCAATGAAGGTTCCGGGTATATCAGATATGAAACCGCTCATAGCCTCTTTTACAATGCTTCGGCAATAAACAACTTGTCAGTTCCCTTTCTATTTAATGATGTTTCCCGCTGCCTTAAACACTCTTTGACTGAAATAGATTTATGGGATTTTTGTCCCCCCTCATCCGAGAGACCTTGTTTCGTATCATTCAGAGATTTTATTGTCAGGGACTATTCCACGGCCGTGGCCGTCATACAGGGTGTTAAACCAGGAGAAGATCCTCAATTTACTACCTTCTGGTGCGCCCTGGGGTTGCCCTTTGCCTCGGTCGCTGTCCCGGTATGGATTAAAGGCGGTAAATTACTTCCGGCTGTTTTAACGGCTGAAGGCTCCCTCAATGCTCCCTTATCTCAAATAACCTTAGAATTGCGGGATGATTGTTTCCCGATCAAACGAGGGAATGGTCTTTATTATCTTAACCTTGCCGCAGTTATTAATAAAGAAAATACCGGGATGTTGCAAAAACTGCATCCACTTGAACTAAAAATATTCGAAGAGACTGAACAAAAATTGAATTTCTGGCATCAAAACGGAATGAATTCAGTGAAGATTCAGGAATATTACCGTTGGCTGGATCAATTGGTAAGATCGGAATATGAACGCCTTTTCGGATTGAAACCATAACCGGTTTATGCATTTAACAATTTTGGTATCCTGGGAAGCATCCATTTTATGAGTCTGAGGATTGGATTTTAGAAAGGAATTTTTCGCAAAACAAAAATTATCTATAGCCTTAAGAAAATTGTACCATTGTTTTAACTAAGAATCTGAAATTTTTTATGGAATGATAAACTACACCTGCCATACCACCTGATCAGCTTCCACTTACTTTTTAAGATGGCTGCATATATTAATGAATTGAATAATAAAACCACCATACATCTCCAGAAAAATAGAAACCTACCACACTCTTCCTTACTTTTCAATTTTATTAGTCAAAGCTTAATCTTATATTTACACCACTCCTTATGGAAAAAGGTGGACCAATCAGCTTCACAGCGTGCTGATCCTGGCCATCCCGGGATAAAATTCAAATTCGGAATAGTATGTTTTTCTCCGGCGGGAGGTTCAATATAAAGGAATAATTCTTTATCATGAAAAGTAAATTCAAAACCGGCAGCGGCTTATAACTACAGAAAATATGATCCATGATCTATTATCAACAGGCGCTTAAAGAAATTGAACAATCGGATATCAAACGGAGCTATCTGTTCTTTGGTGAGGAACAACTCCTGGCTGATGACCTTATCAAACGGATCAAAATCAAGTACCTGACCAAACAGGAATCGGAATTGAATTATTTTGTGCGTTATGGCAATGAAAGAAATGTAGACGACGTCATCGCTCTGGCCGCGGGAAAGGGATTGTTTTCCGATAAGAAATTGATCGTACTGAAAGAAGCAGATTCTATCCGGCAGGACGAATTGGATCGTTTGATTAAGCTGCTTGGTAAACCGCCTGATTTTGTGTGCCTTATTCTGCATACGGCGATTTCCAGTCTCTATCAAAGCCGTTTAAAGAAGATTGAGGACCTGGTAACCTGTGTGAATTTGTTACCCCTGCGGCCGGATGAATTGAAAAGTTTTGTCAATGAAGAGTTCAGGAAATTGAACAAGCAGATAGAGCCCGATGCCGTTGAAATACTGTTATTCATGGTGGGAAACCAGTTAACTGATTTATCAATGCAGATTCAAAACGTTGCCCAAAATTTCAGCGAGGATAAATCCATTGATGCAGCTGCCATTCAACTATTGGTGGGAATTTATGCGAATCAGGATGTATTTGAATATACCCGGTTATTGGGAAATGAAGAATATCGAAAGGCTGAACTGGTCTTGAGTAATTTACTCGAGAGTGGCCAATCTCCCCAGCAGATTATCAGTCAGGTGATACGGCATTTTATCATGCTGTGGAAGATCAAGGGTTTGAATAGAGCAGGGGTGACCAGGGCGGATCGATTGGCAGAAGAACTGAAAGTTTACCAGAAATATATCTCTGAATATTCAGAGCAGAGTAAAAACTGGAAATCCCCCCGCTTGCACAAAGTCTTTCAGCATCTTTTTCAGGCGGATAGAGAGTTGAAAAATAATAGTTTAGAACCCCAAATTGTTCTTGACATGTTAAGTTTTAAAATTATAAATTCAAATTAAATAATTGGGAACTTCGAAAAAAATGTTAACGTTAAACATTCGGTTTTTTCATGATAACAAAAACCATTGATGAGAAAAAACCAAATATATCAGATGAGCAACTGATTGCCAGATTCCAACTGGGAGATGTTCAAGCTTATGATATTTTGGTGCGAAGGTATAAGGACCAGCTGTTAAATTTTGTGTTTCGTTTTGTGGGAAATCGAACAGACGCCGAGGATATCGTCCAGGAAACTTTCTTAAGGGTATATCGCAATAAGCATATGTACAAAGAAATTGCCAAATTTTCCACCTGGGTGTATACTATTGCCGGGAACCTTGCCAAGACTGAGCTCCGCCGCCGGAAGCGGCATAAGGTATTTTCGGTAAGCAATTTTGTCAACGAGGAGAGGGACTTTGATATCCCGGATCGCGATCATAGTCCTGAACGGAAAGTTGACAGCAATATTCAAGAAAACATCATTCAAAAGGCGATCGAGAAACTCCCCATAAAATTTAAAGAAGTGATTGTCTTAAGAGATATCCAGGAATTTGCCTACGAAGAGATCAGCCAGATCTTAAATATCCCATTGGGAACCGTAAAATCCAGAGTAAACCGGGGAAGGTTGAAACTGCAGGAAGATTTAAAATTCCTATTCGATAATACCGCAAAAAGTACCGTGAAAAGTTAAAGAAAGGACTGCCTATGGCGAATTGTGACAAAATGAAATTAAATTATTCTGATTATATTGACGGCGAACTTCCCGCAGATCAATATAAGAATCTCGATGAGCATCTCGGTTTATGCCCGAGATGTAGTGAGACCGTTCGGCAGATGAAAATTATCCAGCAGAGTTTAAAACAGCTTCCCCAAGTTAACACTTCCCCTGATTTTGAGCAGAAATTACAACAACAGATATTCCAGCAACATCCACGAAGCGTGTTTATTCCAGCTCATTTACAAAACTGGAAACTGCCGGCTATGGGCTCAGCCATTGTGCTGGCTACAGTAGGACTTTTTTTAATATTGAATGATTCCACGGGACCTGGTGGCTCTTCGGTTACCAAACCGGCAAATCTTATCAATAGTGCTGCGCCTCAACTGCCCGGCACAAAGAATTCTAATTTTTCTGAAGATCAAATTACCCCGGTTCATGAGAGCACTACCCGGATCAAGGATGATTCTTCGCGGGCTGATTCCCTCCGCATCAATCCAGAAGGAATTCAACAGGTCGGGGTAAAATAGCACTCTCAGAATCTTTCCCGCCTTTTTAACCTGGTTCCAGATAGAAAATAGACTGGAATTAAGTCTGGATTATATCTATATTTTGGCCGGTATTTAATCTAAACTATCCATGTTTATAAACTATTTCCAGTCCCATTCAGAAAGAATCCGATCATTAATCGTTCTGGGTGGAGTGATTATACTGTTTACCGCAGGTTTCCTGCCTCAGAGTCTGCCCTGGATTGTTTTGAGTATCCTGGTCTTTGTGGCGGTGATTTCATTGATTATTATTCAAAATCATCTTCCCGCTGAAACTCCGCCGAAAGAAGAGGGAACTACTGATATCAATGATATGGGGAATATTCCGCAAGACTGGATAAAAATTGCCAACGATCAGGACGTTGAGGAACTTTTCCAGAAATTTTTAGACAGCTCATTACAGTTAGTTAAACGGGTACTGATCTCAAATACCGTAATATTGCTTTTTGTAAATTATTCTAAAAAAGAATTTAGTGTTCGCCATTGTATAAGCAATAATCCTGACCTGATACTTCCCCAGAATTCCTTTGATATTCAGAAAGGGCTTCCCAGCCTGGTGCTGAGAAATCGTCTGGCACTGATTGAAAATCATCTACCGGAGGGTCAGGAAATCATTCCTTACTACCGGCTCAATAAAAATCCCTCTCATTCGTTTGCTGCGGTACCGGTTTACTACAAGGATCTGATCTTTGGAGTGCTCTGCGTGGATAGTGAAGTAGAAGAAGCCTACAGCACTGATGATCTGGAGATCCTGAAACATTTTGGAAGTCTCATCTCAGTCCAGCTTTTTGGCAGTAATAAACTGTATGAGTATGAAGCTGAAAATTGGCTGGTTAACACCCTGTTTGATGTGAGCCAGCAAATGAATCAAATTTCCTCGGTTGGCAGCCTGTGGAATTATTTGATGAAAAAAATTCCGGAAGTTATCAATTGTGACCGGCTGTCAATTTCCCGGAAAATTGATGACGGAAAGGGTCAGATTGTGGGCATAAACGGGGGTGTAGGAAACCTGAAAAATGATCGTATTTTTTCTCTGAATGAGGGGATTGTCGGATGGGTCATGCGGAAGAATCAACCGCTGCTGGTGGAAGATTTTTCGAAAAAAGAAAATTATGTTCCCCGTTTCTATTCTCAGGAAACACCGACTAAAGAATATATGTCATTATTAATCCTTCCTATTGCCAGCAGCAAAAATATTCTGGCCGCAATCTGCCTGGAGAGTTTTCGGGCAAAAAATTTTAAAGAACAACATAAACGAATCCTTCAAACAATCTGCAATCATGCGGCTACTATTTATTTAACCACCCAGTCTCTTGAATCACTGCGGCTGGAAAGTTTTAAAGATTCACAGTTGGAAATTGAGAATGTGAATGCATTTAAATTTATTTTTCCCAAGGAAATGCATCGTGCTAAATCATTGAACTACCCCCTGTCACTCATTTTTATAAACGTAGAATTTCAAGCGAAAGAGACGGTTCCTGAAATAGTCGGCCGGGCTCTAAATGAGTTTTTATCTTTAGTATTGCCCTATCTGTCCCGTTCTGATTATATTTTCCGCCTTTCGTCCGAGGCTTTTGTTATTTTGGCTTCTGGACGCAATGAGAATGCTAATAAAGATCTGGCCGGAACTATCGTCCAGCGAGTAAGTAGCAAAAAAATCTGGGTAGATGGCCAGGTAGCAGATTTTATGGTCAATATGGGGATTATTGCTCAGCCATGGTTGACTGAGGATTGTCAAAAGATTCTACAATTGGGGGAGGAGACCATGAAACTGTCGAAACTTCAAGGATATAACAAAATAGCGAATTATGCAAAAGGGGATAATATCACCGCTTAAAACATCAGTTATTCACTTTTGGATTAAAAGATAAAAAAATAAGAAAAATAGAAGGAGTGATTTACAATGGCTAAGAAACAAGATTTTGCCTCAAAACTTGCCAAGACCCAGCGGAAATCAGAAAGCTGTCCGACTTGCGGGGATGTGTATAGTTTTATAAAGAAAGAAAAGGCTTATTACTCGGAGAGCTCTAACAGCTGGAAGTATGAAATGAAGAGTATTAAAGTATGTAAATGTAACGAGAAAGAAGTATACGCCTAAACTTCAGCAGGTAAAATATTTGCAGGATATCAATTATTAGGCAGAGCTCTGCTTAATGGTATGTTTACGTATTGCCGGAAGAGGGATGGGAGATCCTCTTAAAGGAGTGGGAAAAGAACCAGGCAGCTATTATAGGAGTATTTTGTAGTCAAAACAAAGTGCTCTCTTCAAGCAGAAGTTTAGCACAAAATAATCTAATGACTGATCCCGGAATGAATATCTTGATTGTTCTGGTTGATAGAAGTTTATTCTCGAGCAGGAATTCCCGGCGTTGGCAAGTACGCCGGGAAGATAACTGTTTTTCCAGTATTTAATTGAATCAAAAAAAGAGGGAGGGACTGTCATGCAAAAGAGAGGCATAAAGGAACTGAACATCGGGGAAGATTTCACCGGTTTCTGCATCGTACGAAAAAAGGAATTAAAGCAAAAGAAAAACGGTGAACTGTATTTGAAACTTGAGATTGGGGATCAAAGTGGTCGGCTCAACGGTAAAGTCTGGCAGGAAGCCAGGGAAATATATGACGGTGTGAAAGTGGGACAAATGATCAAAATAATGGGGACTGTCCAATCCTATAAAAATTCCCGGGAAATTCATATTCATAGGCTACGGGCAGCCCGCCGGCAGGAATTAATAAGACGGGAGGAGCTCTTGCCGAAGAGTGATAGAGATATTGCTAAATTAAAACAGCTGTTCATGGAGCATTTCCATTCCATCCAGCAGGAATATTTGAGTTGCTTATTGAGACGGATATTTAAAGACGAAGTTGTTCTGGATAAATATCTGAGCATGCCATCGGGTAAACTCTGGCATCATAATTATCTTTATGGGAATCTGGAACATATGGTTTGTTTGTTGGATCTGGCAGAGACAATGTCTGACCATTACCCGGCCATCAAGAAGGATTTATTGAAAACGGCTGTTATCTTGCGTAACCTGGGGAATATGCTGCAATTCAGTACCGCAGGATTTATTGATTATACTACTGTGGGCCGTTTACTGGGGCTTCCCACTCTGGCCTTTCAGAAATTAAAACAGGAAATTGATTCCATTTCTGACTTTCCTGCAGAATTGAAAATTCAACTGGTTCATTTGATTTTAAGTCAGGAAAGTCAGGTGGAAAAAACTGCGTCGGTTTTGCCCATGACGATTGAAGCAATTGTTCTGAATCAATTGATTCAATTGGATATCTTGACGAATGCGGCTCAGAGAATTATCAGGAATGACCGGCTGCCAGATAGCAATTGGACTAAATATAACAATTTATTGCAGCGTTTTATTTATGTCGGGCAAAATGCTGAAAGCAAATAAAAGGCTGACAGTTTTACCTCTTTGAACTGATTGATCTGACCATATGGAGTTAGTTCACATACATGCTGCGGAAATTTACCCATCTTTCCACCATGTGCCGGAAATTCTTGATTTTGAAAGGTTCAACCAGGTAATCCACATGTTGAAATTGGGGAAATTTATCAAGAATATCACGGGAGTTTAAACTGGAGATTAATATCAGCGGAATGCGGTTAAATTGATTGTTCCGTTTTATTTTCTCCAACAATTCAAGATGGAGCGGATTGTTAACATTCACAATAAGCAGGGAGGGTTTTAAATTCTTTATTGACTCCACGGACAGCGCATTATCGGTATTTAAATAGGTCTTGTAGCGATAGGTATCCAAAAGATCCTTGATTAATTTGGCTCTGTCCTGGGAATTTTCGTAGACCAATATTCTCATTTTTATCTCCTTAAGATTTTTATCGTCTCTTTGTTCATCGAAAGTGAAGTTCAAATTTGCTGCCAGAATAATTTGAGCTATTTATATAAATATTAATGGGTTAACAAATATTCAAGCTTTAATTGAATAAATACAATTGTTTATAAGCTTTGATACGGATGCCAAATTGTAAATTATGCAAACAGCGTTGAGGAGGGTTGTATAAACTGCAATTTTAATTCGATAATTTGGCCATCAATGTTCGATAATTAATGTTTAACAACTTACAGGTCTCTTTCTTATTACCATTCTTCTGCTCCAATACCATCTTTACATAGATTTTGGCAAGCTCATCCATGGTGAGTTCATTGGCGAGTGCTTTATCCAAAAAATTATTCGACTGTTCAATAATATCTGGCGGCAAATCCGGGAGGTCTATTTTCTCTGCTCCGGTGATGATCAATCGTTTGATAACGTTTTCCAGTTCACGCACATTTCCTTCCCAGCGTAAATGTGAAAGATAAGCCACGGTCCGGCTGGTAATCTGAGGAACGGTCAGGTTATTATCCAGACAAAACTTTTCCCTGATATGATGTATGATGGCCGGAATATCATCCGGCCGTTCGCGAAGCGGAGGAATGAGGATTGGGATCACATTGATACGGTAATAAAGATCTTCCCGGAATTTTTTTTGTTCGATAAGCTGCTGCAGGTTTCGATTGGTAGCACAGACTAACCGGAAATCAATTTCGATCTCCTTTTCTCCTCCCAGACGGAAGAATTTTTTATCTTCCAGAACTCGCAGCAATTTGGATTGCAGCTCCAGAGGCATTTCACCAATCTCATCCAGGAATACCAATCCCTGATGTCCTAATTCCAGTTTACCCCTGGTAGTTTTGACAGCACCGGTAAAAGCCCCCCTCTCATAACCAAATAATTCACTCTCTAAAAGATTGGCTGGCACGGCTGCACAATTGATGGCAATAAATTTCTGGCGATAAACCTGGCTTCTTTCATAAATATGACGGGCAATGATTTCCTTTCCCACTCCGGATTCCCCGCTGATCAAGACCGGTTCTGAACTATCCTTAATTTTTTCTATCAGATTCAAGATGTTCTGCATGGATTGGCTTACCGAGACAATATGGTCGAAATGCAGAGTATTTTTTAACTTTGAGAGGAGCTCTTTATTTTCCCTCTCTAATTTTAACATTCGCAGTGCCTGCTTGATCAGAAAAGGTAATTCTTCTTCAATATTTTCCCCTTTTGAGAAGTATGAATAAGCCCCGCGGCGCTGGGCTTCCAGGGCATATTCATGGTCTTTAAAAGAAGTAACTACAATGATCTTGGCATCGTGCCCCTTTTTAATTAATTCTTCCAGCAGATTTAACCCATCTTCTATCTGCGGAAGCCCGAGATCCAAAATGATCAGGTCCGGTAAAAATTCCTGGAAATTTTCCAGGGCCTCGGTTTTGTTAAAGGCCATTTTTAAATCATATTGCTGGCTGGTCCATTTTCGATAACTTTCAGCCCACATTACGTTGTCTTCAATGATCAGAATTTTTTTAGGATCTTCCATCTGGTTGCCCTTTTATCTTAAGTAAGGGAGCCTGATATTAAAAATTGTTCCCTTTCCCAATTTGCTTGTCACATCAATAAACCCGCGGTGCCCGGTAATTATCTGTCTCACAATTGTCAGTCCCATACCGCTCCCCCCTTCTCTTTTGCGGGTAGTGAAAAAGGGATCAAAAATCTTCTCCAGGAATTCCTCCGGGATTCCTTCACCATCATCCAGTATCTCAATGTAAAGCCAGGTATTACGGCGGAAATTGGACAGCGGCCGCAGCGGCCGGGTGCTTATCTTTATTCTGCCGTTATTATCTTTGAAAGCACTGATGCTATTTTCAAATAAATTGAGGAAAACTCTTTGCATCTGGTCTACATCCACACTTATCTGGGGAATACTATCAGAATAGTGTTTTTCCACAGAAATTTGCGGAGGTATTTTGATTAAATCAAGGGTCATGTCGATCAGGTTGTTGATATTGATTGAGCTGAAGCGCAATTCTTTGGGTCGGGTATAGTGCAGCAGGTCTTTGACCAGCTTTTCCATATAATTGGCGTGCTGCTTCAACTGAATATTCCCTCGGGTATCCAATTTCACCAGAGTGATAAAGGACTGGAAGTCGTGTGCTAATTGTGAGGCTAATAATCCCAGGTCGGCCATTTTCTGGGACTGTACCATTTTTTGTATTTCCTGAATATTCTGAAAGGCATGAGAGGCCTTGATCGATAAAAATTTGGCAAATTTTAAATCCTGTTTACTGATTTGACAGCTTTTCCGGTCACCCCCCAACAGAATAAACCCCTGCAGGTTGGCCTGGGTAATCATGGGAATTACCAGGTAAATATTGTATTTATCCAAAAGTTGAAAAAGAGACGATTCCGGTGAGAGATCAAATCTGTTTACAATTACCCGGTTGTATTCCAGGGTTTCGATGAAGGCAGAATTAGAGAGGGACAGGAGGTTCTCCAGTTGTTCCTGATCGAAGCCATTCAAGTAGGTTATTTGATAGGGTTTAACATCAAACCGGGAAGTGATCACGGCACATTTCGTACAACGTAATACCTTCAGAGATAGATCACCAATAAACTGCGCCAGAGCCTGGTTATCGATATACTTTTCAGTTTCGCTGATAAGAACTTCCAATTCATCTTCCAGATCATATTCCCGGTGATGAATTTGTTCATTGATCTTCCGGTGAGTGAATAAATCGAGGAACTGAAAAATGAAAAGCAGGCCCAGCAGGACCGGTATGGCAAGGAAATAAAGGATTACCGGGTTTTCTTTAATCAGGAATGAAAAAAATATCAGGAAAATTACCGCCATTCCCAGGAATGAAATTGACCGGTAAACTGAATCGTCAACCTCAATCAAACGAAATTTAAAAGCGAGTGATAGAATTACCAGGCTGAAGATAAAATAACTCAAAAACAGTGCTGGATGATAAAATCCCCAGGCGGGGATCAGTTTTACGAATGTGAAGCCAAGAAGGGTTAGCGGCAAGAGCCTGGTCAGTAAATAGTTAATATTGGCAATTTCTAATTGTCTTTTTTCGAGTTGATATTTTTGCAGCAGTTCAAATAGAATGAATCCGAAAGTAAAATAAAAATATCCGATAGCCATCCAGTAAAAGTTGCTGCAGCGGGGGAAAACAATTCCCTGATATTCGATTCCTTCTACGAACATGAGATTGGCGAAACATAGAACGCTCAGGATAATGCTGATGATAAAAAAGAGGGAGCTTTTCAGGCTGAGGGCTGGTACTTTAATTCCTGAAGAATAGGTTTGATAGAGATAGATCAGAATCGGAGGAATGAAAATTTCGGCAACGAACTGAATCTTAAAAATAGTGAGCAATAGCCGATCAAAGATGCCTGATAAATAGAAAATGAGGCACAAATCCACAATAATGACTAAAAGATTGAGATAGATATAGATTGAAGAAATCACCGAAGACAATTTCTGGCGGAATATAGTCAGAATTATCCAGATATGCAGAACAATGATTAATGAGAGCAGGAATCCTGTCAAATGAACAAACATTGATAATTCACTTCTATCAGTTCAGAAATTTTTTAGATTCTTCCCAGAGTTTATCCATCTCTTCCAGCGAGGAATGATAAATAGATTTATTTTTTTCTGCCAGTTTGCGCTCGATATATTGAAAGCGGGAAATAAATTTATTGATGGTTTTACGGAGAGCATCTTCGGCGTTTACTTTCTGAAATCGTGCCAGGTTAATCAACGAAAAGAATAAATCCCCTACTTCAGTTTCAATTTCTTCCGAATTTTTTTGCTGAATGGCTTGTTCCAATTCGGCAGTCTCTTCCCGGATTTTTGTGAATACCCCATCCATCTCTTTCCAGTCAAAACCTACCTGAGCGGCTTTTTCCTGAATACGTTGGGCGCGCAATAGACCGCTGAGATTCCGAGGAATCCCTTCTAACATGGAACTGCGTTGCTCCTCATTCAATTTGATCTGTTCCCAATTATCTTTAACCTGCTGTTCATTGGTTACCTCAACATTCCCGAACACGTGAGGGTGGCGTCTCACTAATTTTTCATTAACTGAATGAATAATATCTTTCAGAGTAAACAATTTTTGTTCCTCAGCAATTTCGGCTTGAAAAACAATCTGCAACAGCATATCTCCCAGCTCTTTCCTTAGTTCATCCCAATTCTCATTATCGATGGCTTCTACTGTTTCATAAGCCTCTTCCAGGATATATTGCCGCAGGGATTGAGGTGTCTGCTTCCGGTCCCAGGGGCATTCCTTACGTAATCGTTTCATGATGGAAACTAACTTTACAAATTCGGATTCGCCGCTCATTATTGCTCCAGATTGTATTTTTTACAATTGAATTTACATCATTCCTTCTCGCGGAAAAATATAAATCATAAAGATGTAGTCCTTTTTTTCACCTGCTAATAGATTCTTCTTTTATTTGATTTTTGAGTTGTTTCAGGAAACAGAGATCTCATAACAATTTGAGAACTAAAATTCAAAAGAGGCGGTGGTTTTTATTATCAGTTTATTGTGGAGTGTTTTTAGAAATAAAAATTGGATTTTTTCCCCCTGATGAGAATGTTAAATTCAGCGCCTGGTTTTACCGAAGGGAATCTTTTACGGAACTAGCCATGAATGAAGTTGAAAAAAAGATTAATACCAATATTCCTGAAATATTAAAAAAGTATACTAAAATTGCGGTAGTGGGTATTTCAGATAAGCCAGAGCGGGATTCCTATCGAATTGCAAAATTTATGTTACTACAGGGAAATACCATCTATCCGGTCAATCCTAATTGTCAGGAGGTTCTGGATTTAAAATGTTATTCTTCACTCTCAGAAATTCCCCAGCCGGTGGAACTGGTCGATATTTTCCGGAAATCCGAATTCGTTATGCCAATTGTAGAGGAGGCTATTCGGATTGGGGCCAGAGCGATTTGGATGCAATATGGAGTTATCGACCCTGCTGCTGCCCGGAAAGCATTACAGGCTGGCTTAGAAGTAGTGATGGACCGGTGCTGGAAACAGGAGTATCAAAATTACTTTTAACCAATCATTTTAACATCACGAAAATAAATACCTTATGGATCTGATTATCTTTATCATTTTATTTTTTCTTGGAATGTTCCTGAGACTTCGATTTGGAAGATCTCTTTGAAGTTTCGATAGTAGCTGCTCCGGGAAGAGCACAAACCAAGATGAGCGGAATCCTTCAGCTTAAAACCAGCTAAGCCCCTCTTTATCGGTCCTGCATTCTGATTGAGAATAATAGAGAGTAAGGAGAACCAAGCCTGCTGGTAACTTTAACCAGGGTGACAGACAGGGATATTTTAAATTTTTTTTAATTTTTTGTAACTTTGTGTCGAGTTTTGAATTTATTACTAGTGAGTAAAGCGAATACTAGAGAAGGATCTGTCCTATGCCGATGTTTAAATACCGCTGTCGAGAATGCAAAGAGGAATTTGAAGAACTGGTATCTTTCGATCGCAGCAATGACATGGAATGCCCGGTATGTCAGAGTCACAATACCGAGAAATTAGTTACTAATTTTGCGACGGTGGGTGGAAATACTCCAGCTAAATCAACCGGCTGTGGTCTCGGCCAGGGCGGATTTGGCTGAGCCTGAGATCTCCGGCGGCAGTATGCCGTCCATCAAAACTTCTTAAATCTTTCCAATCAGAGATATTCTTATTTCATGAATGCGATTAGCAGGAAAAGAGTCTAATCCTGTACCCACTGTGATCAGGTCGGGATAGTAACGCTGTCCATATTTAAAATCCAGCTCCAACATTTTCTGGATTCTGACCTGAAGTAAGATGAAAAACTTTTGTCCCCTCTCATTTAAAAGAATCGATCTGGCTGTTCCTGAAACATCGGGTTCGGATTCATAAAGTCTCAGATCATAATCAGGAACATCAAAACCCGACCAGCCTGCGGTGGTTTTAATATTATTTCGCATCCATGATATCTGATGAAGCAATGATATTCCATGATAACGATCAATGGAACCAAGCGGGTTGGCCCAACTGAGCTGGATCAGATTTTTAAACTCAAGTCCTACAGTAATTTTAAAGGCATGGTCTAAGCGAAGGATTTGTCTCCGTCTTTCCTGGAGTATCAAATCCGGTGAGTCATTGGGTCGATAGTTCTGCTGAAATCGAAGTCGTATGGTGTGATCGATCAAACGGTAAGAACATTCAAGATAATAGTCACGCCTGATTGCAGAAATTTTCTGATTAAGAATCAGATCCCGGTAAAAGTGTACATAACCGCCAATTCGCAAACGTGACATTACCCTATGGTTAAGGATCATCGCAATTCCCGACCGATTCTGCGGCAAGGAGCTCATGGAGCCCAGGGCATGGCCATGAATGGTGAAATATCCGGGATGATAGTAATACCAGATAAACTCGAATTTCAATTGTTCATTCCGGTAATATAAATTCTGTTGAATTGCCGGAAATTTGAACTGAAAAAGTGCAAATTCGCCAGCCGGTAGGAAGAATTTTCCCGTTAAATAATAAGCGATGCTTTGATAAGTATGGTTTCCAGGGTATTGTTCATGATTGGGAGTATGATGATTGTTGAGTGAACAGAATTGAAATTGAAAATCCTGCAAACGAGTGACTAACGAAAAACCTGCCATATTTTCTCGAATATTTCCCTTGGCGCTGATTTCCTTTTCAGTCCGGTGCAATCCGCTGCTGTATAAACTGGTAAAATAGTGGTTATCGGCCGATAAATTTCCGTCCATTGAATTTATTGAATAAAAAAGGTTTATTTTAGTCCCTGGCCAGAGTTGATAAAAGAGAGAAAAACCCCGCAGAAAGCTGCTTTCCGTGGCAGATTTATTTCCGGTCGCCTGCAGATCAAATTCTTTAATAGTGGGAAGGGAGTGAATGGAAAAGGGGGTGCCATAAGGTGACCACAGGATCAGACCGGTTCCGTACTGCTGATGGAAATCACCCAGCAGCATTCCATATTTTTGCTCAGAGTGATGATATTGGATAAAAATACTTCCGTAATCAAAAAAATTGGATTCTCCGGGATCTTTCTCCCATAGTATTCCTCCGGAGATCCTGCTGGCAGTTTGAAAAAGTATCCGCTGTTGAAGATACAATGGATTTTGATAGACTTGCTTTTGGTAACCCACTCGATATGGTAATTCAAGTCTGCTGCGGATGCGGTATATAAACCGGGGAAACAGGGTGACAGGCTTGACGGTTATCAACGGTTTTAGTGCATCAATTAACTCTTCTGACATACCCTCCAGTTTCATGAGCTCATCGATCCGGGTAATTTCTCTGACTTCTGACCGGTAACGGATGATTTGTTTTGCCAGATGGGCATCGATGAAGGGGATGCGGAGTAGATCTTCCAGAGGGGCTCCATTGATATTCAGAGGATGTTCTGTCAATTCCCAGAGGTGATCAATCCAATCCGGATCGATCAGTTCTTCTTCTAAAGGACTGTCAACGATTGAGGAAATAAGTTCGGAATCTTGAGAATATGACCTTTGGGCAGTGAATACCAGACAAAACAAGATATTCACCGTCAGGGCGGTTGTTATGGTGATCTTCATTTACTGTTGATCCTGAGATCCGGATGATTTTTTGGATTAACTCCACTGGAATATAGGATAAATAAAAAAAATAATCAAGTCTCCGGGAGTTTTTTTAAGAGAGCACACTGCTATAGGAAGTTAAAAAGTTCCGATTAGATGGAAAAGAAGTTTTGAAATGGTAAATTTTACCAGCAAGATTTTTTAACAGGGATTCAGAAGAAAAATCAGTTTAACCTGATTTTCTGATTAAATGGCCATTATCGTCTTACTGGTCCTGTTTTGCCTGATATTTATAATCCAGACAGTGATCTTTTACCGGGCAAACCAGGCATTTGGGATTCTGGGCTTTACAGAGTGTTCTTCCATGCCATATTAACCAGTGATGGGCAGCAGACCAATCAGTCTGCGGGATATTTTCCATTAACTGGAGTTCGGTTTTCTGCGGATCAGGCGCATTGGCCAGACCGATACGATTGGAGACCCGGAAAACATGGGTATCCACTGCGATAGCATCCTGTTTAAAACCGACACTCAGAACCACATTGGCGGTTTTGCGGCCCACTCCGGGCAATGTGGTCAATTCTTCCCGATTGTCTGGCACCCGGCCCTGATATTTTTCAACCAGAATTTTACAGCTGGCTATAATGTTACGGGCCTTATTTTTATACAATCCAATCGATTTG
>MESS01000100.1:20052-22145 GCA_001771055.1 Caldithrix sp. RBG_13_44_9 | reverse complement strand
CATCCGGGTATTGTCTATACAAGCTGCGGGTAATTTTATTGACCTGGACATCAGTACTCTGAGCTGAAAGGATGGTCGATATCAATAACTGGAACGGATCCTGAAATTCCAGGGCGGTACTTTTCTCACCATATTTATTTTGCAAGATTTCCAGAACAGTCCGGATTTTTCTTTTGGTCAACATAGGAGGTAACGATGTTTTATTTTTGATTTTTTTCATTGATAATCTGTTTCAGTAAATCAGCAATCTTCAGGTAAAGATAATCCCGATTGGATTCATTCACCTGGAATAATTGGGTATCAGTTCGCTGCCGGATCTGTTCAATCCATCCGGCTGCGGAAATTGAAACAGTGGCTGTCACCGGTTCAGAGCCATCCAGCAGCTGTTCGATAAATCGCCGAAACCTTGACGAGAGACTCTCCATTTTTCCGATTTCATCTATCAGCCAGATATCCGGCAATGGATTTTGAGTCTCTAAAGTGGAGATAATTTCCTCCAGAGCCTGGAGGTTGATGCCATAGGAGCCGACTCTATGAGGGAAAGAAAAATCTTTATGAGCCAGGGTCCGGGTATGACCATCGAAAGTGGAAATATGAAATCCTTTGCGGATCCCTTTTTCTCTGATCTCCCTGGTAAAAAATCCGGCTATCCGAAAGTTTGACAGCTGCTGATACAAATGGTAAACCAGGGTAGTTTTTCCAACGCCCGGATGGCCGGTTATGAGGATGTTTTTTTCGCTCATGAATCATATATCATTTTTATTATCACCGGGAAAT
This sequence comes from Caldithrix sp. RBG_13_44_9, assembly GCA_001771055.1. GTDB lineage: Bacteria > Calditrichota > Calditrichia > RBG-13-44-9 > RBG-13-44-9 > RQOF01. The sequence goes on along the minus strand of MESS01000100.1, from coordinate 21,368 downwards.
CGAAAATTAATTTAAATTCCTGCCATTATTTTATTCTTCTAACAGCTGAATAAATTCTTTCTCGGTCAGGATTTTAATTCCCAGCTGCAGGGCTTTCTGGTATTTAGATCCTGGATCGGTCCCGGCCACCACATAATCCGTGTTTGGACTGACACTGCTGGTAACTTTTCCTCCTTTTTCTCTCAGCATTTCTGCAGCCTGATCACGTGATAAGTTTTCCAGACTGCCGGTGAAGACAAAGATTTTATTCTGGATGGTTTCCTTTGGTTCTTTCCCTGAGCGGGATGATTCCCGTAAATTGACCCCGGCCACTTTTAGTTTTTCTATTACTGCCTGGTTGTCTGGATTGGACAAAAAAGTTACCACGCTGTGAGCGGTGGTCTCACCAATCCCGGCAATGGAATCTATTTGTTCTTCGGAAGCCTGTGAAAGAGCCTCGAGGGACGGAAAATTTTGGGCCAGCAGTCTGGCTGCACCCTCACCGACAAAAGGAATACCAAGGGCAAAAATGACCCGTCCTAAAGACTGACGTTTACTTTTATCGATTGCTTCTAACACTTTTGCGGCGCTCTTATCCCCCATCCGGTCCAACTGAGCAATTTCAGCCTGCTCGAGACTATACAAATCACCATAGTCCCTGATCAGTCCGTTTTTAAGAAACAGGTCAATAATTTTATCTCCTAATCCTTCGATATCCATCGCCAGGCGGGAGGCGAAATGCTCAATCCTGCGGGCTACCTGTTCCGGACATGCCACATTTGCGCATCTCAGCGCCACCTCGCCAGTTTCCCGGACCAGGGGAGACTGGCAGACTGGACAGATGGTTGGGAGCTTGTAGGGTCTGGTATCTTTTGGTCTTTTCTCCAGAACCACTTCCACTATCTTTGGTATCACATCGCCGCCTTTTTCCAGCAGCACATTGTCCCCGATCCGGACATCCAGGCGCTGGAGTTCTTCGGCATTGTGCAGGGTTGCCCGGCTGACAGTAGTACCCAGCAGCTGTACCGGTTCCAGAACTGCTACCGGGGTGACTACCCCGGTCCTTCCTACCTGCCAGATGATGTCTTTTAAGCGGGTCCGGGTTTGTTCAGTTTTGAATTTAAAGGCAATGGCCCAGCGGGGACTTTTGGCAGTACTGCCTAAACGAGTTTGCTGCAGCAGGAGATTTACTTTTACTACAATGCCATCGATATCAAACGGAATTTCTTCTCTTTTTTTCTGCCATTCATCCCAGAACTCAATTACTTCTGAGATATTTTTACAAAGGCGATAGCGGGTATTAACCGGGAATCTTAACTCTCTCAAAATGTTTAAAC
>MESS01000100.1:16053-20043 GCA_001771055.1 Caldithrix sp. RBG_13_44_9 | reverse complement strand
GAGTTTTAAGGGGGTGATTTTCCGAAACAGGTTCGATCCAGTAACAAAGCATTTTCAGGGGTCGCCGCGCCACAACTTTTGGATCTTGCAGTTTTATAGAACCGGCAGCAGCATTACGGGGATTGGCGAAGGGGATCTCTTCATTTTCCTGGCGCTCTTTATTCAGCAGGATCAGGTCATCACGCTGAAAGTAGATTTCACCGCGCACTTCGATGTTTTTTAAGAAATCTTTGGCTGTCTGAAGGCGTAAGGGAATGCTGCGGATAGTCTTAACATTTTTGGTGACGTCGTCTCCCTGTTCTCCGTCGCCGCGAGTAGCCGCCCGCACTAACACCCCATTCTCATAAAGCAAGCTCACTGCCAATCCATCAATCTTGAGTTCACAGACATATTCATAAGGTTCGTTCTCAGGCAGTAAGGATTGCACCCGCCGGTCAAAATCCCGTATCTCTTCTTCGTTGTAAGTATTGGAAAGACTCATCATTGGTTTTCGGTGACGGATTACTGGAAAAATTTTAGTCGGTTCTCCGCTCACTCTTTGACTGGGGGAATCGGGAGTGATAAATTGCGGATATTTCTTTTCCAGTTCTTCCAGTTTTTTCATCAATAGATCATATTGATGATCGCTGATTTCCGGCTGGGCCAGGACATAATACAGATAATCATGACGGTTTATTTCCGTCCGTAGTTTATCAATTTCTTTACGGATTGCATCCTGGGCCATTTTAATCCTCCTGCAATATAAATCTGATACTCTGCAATTTTCCGTTTGAATGTTATCAATTATTTGTTAAAATTTAAATACTGTGAAGAAGATTTTTATTATACTATTTTTTCTGATGTGGGGATGTACCAATCCCTTTGATACCAGGGAGCCCAAGACTCCTCAAATCAATAATCCCATCCAGCCTATCGGCAATCTGCAAAGCAATCCGGATTCGCTGCTGAGACAGTTGCAGTATGCTTTCCAGGAACCGAACTGGAATTATTACGAGGCGTTGCTGGCGAATCCCACCATGTTCCCATTGAATTTTATTTTTGTACCCCAACAGGATGCGGCTTATCGTCTGGTTGGCTGGATCCGCCAGGATGAGTTGAATTATTTCCGGAAGCTGATCACCGATAAATCAAAGAATGACCTGTTGCTTCAAATTTACAATGTACAGGGACCAATACAGATCGGGGCATCACAGGATACTATGCTAATGCAATTTTATTACCAGATAGAGCTTAATCTGACAGTAAGAAAAGAATATTACCAGGGACAAAGCATCTTCAGAATATTCCGTTCCCCGCAATCTTTGTGGTATATATATTACTGGGAAGATATTCAAATATCGCCGGAAACGGCAGACAGCACCTGGTCCATCCTAAAAGCCACGTATCGATAAATATGATTCAACTTCTGGTCAGCATCTTTTTTTTACTGATATTTACAGTTTCCTGTAAAAATCCTTTCGCACCTGCCCTGGCGGATGAAAATGCCTCGCATTCTCACCTGCTCACTCAGCAGAAAACTCCGGAAGAGGTTCTGACCAATTTCCGTTATGCCTATACTTTTAAGGACTCCCTGGTTTATAGTGAGGTCCTGGACAGTACTTTTTTATTTAAGAGTATCGATTATAACATCTATCCTCCCAGACCTATTGAATGGGGACGGGATACTGACCTGCGAACCACCGGGGGAATGTTCCGCTATTTTAGAACTTTAGATGTGGTATGGAATACCCTTTCGCAGGCGGATACGGTTTCTCCACCAGTTTCTTCTCCTGATTTTACCGGCTATGTAATCGAACATCATATTACCTACACTTTAACTCTGGACGGGGGGCGGGCAATCCCCCCGTTGAACGGTGAAGTTCTTTTTCAATTTATTCAAAGAGGACCGCGGTATTATATTTCCTTCTGGGAAGATTTGAAAATTTAAAGGACAAATTATGATGAAAAGGTTAAGCATATTGTTGGATGATCTGGCTTTATTCCGGTCGATGTATACTGAAGGAGTTATTGACCCGGTACGTTTTGGAATATTGGCCGAGAATGCCGGGGCGAACGGTTTGGTGTGCACTTTTTCCGGTTCATCCAAAGGCATTTTGGAGAAAGACTTACGGCTGTTAAAAGAAATGAATCGATCGTTCCTTAACATCAGGATCCCTCTGCAAAATGATGCCATGCGGCTGGCCTTGTCGGTAGCCCCGGATATGGTGACTTTTGTGGATGTAAAGCCAAATGATCCCCGCAAAGTATCACCGCCGGATCTCAACGCCTTCCCGGGTGAAATTGATGAAATGATACCAAACCTGCAATCAAATAATATTGCGGTATCGGTTCTGGTCAGACCTGAGATGGATTTTTTAAAAGCCATCAGCAAATTGTCGATTGATTATGTGGAAATCGATACAGCCGAATTTACCTCCGCCCCGGATATTAATGATGAAATCGTGGCGCTGGATAAGATAAAATCTGCCGCCCTGGCGGTGGGTAAATGGGGAATTGGTGTCAACTGCTCCGGGAATATCAGTTTGGAAGATGTAGCGGCTCTGGTGCAAGTGCCGAATCTGGAAGATATCATTCTCGGTTCGCAATTTGTCCAGAGAACATTCTATGTGGGAATTGACCGGGCTGTTCGGGAAGTCCTGGAAATTATCCGCTCCCGGGAATTAGAGTAACAATCCGGTTGCCCAGTGTCCTTTGCCTTAAATGCAGTGAGTCAAAATTTTTTCATGAAAAAGGTAAGAGAGCAGAATGATCAAAATAGTCTCATCTCAGCAAATGCGGGGAATGGATAAGTACACCATCGAAAAAATTGGTATTCCCGGGATGGTGCTGATGGAAAATGCCGCTAAAGCCACTTTTCATGTTATTGAAAAAATATTAGCAGATGAACCCTCTTCCCGGGTAGCCATTTTCTGCGGAAAGGGTAATAATGGCGGAGATGGTTTTGCTATCGGCCGCTATCTCTGGAACAAGGGGGTGGAGGTAATGGTCTACCTGGTGGGAAAGGAGGCGGATTTAAAGGGAGACGCTAAACGTAATTATGAGATCATCAAGAAACTGGGCTTAGATATCCACTTTCTTTCCAAAAAAGCCGATCTTACCCGAATCCTGAAATTCCCGCCGGATCTGGTTATCGATGCACTGCTGGGAACCGGAATCTCCGGGGCGGTCTATGGTTTTATGAAGGAAGTGATCGATCTGATCAATCAGTTACCCGGCCTGGTGATTGCGGTGGATGTTCCCTCCGGCCTGAACTCGGATAGCGGGGTGGTAGACGGTGCCGCGGTGGAGGCCGAGTTGACAGTAACTATGGCACTGCCGAAATATTGTCAGGTATTTTATCCGGCTAAATCTTATGTGGGAGATTTGTACATTGCCGATATCGGTATTCCCAACTCGGTTCGTGATTCATCCGGAATAAGGGTTCATCTGGTTGAAAAAAGTGACATCGTTTTACCGCCGCGTCCTGCTGACACCCATAAGTACCGCTGCGGAAAAGTGGCCGTTTTAGCCGGATCGAAGGGTTACACCGGGGCGGCGGCATTAACATCCGATGCTGCTTTGAAAGCCGGAGCCGGCCTGGTGTTCCTGGGAATTCCGGAGGAGCTGAATCCCATTCTGGAAGCGAAACTGACCGAGGTCATCACCAAGCCATATCGAAATATTTCTTTTGATGATCCAGCCGATTCCGCTATCGCTGAAGTATTGGAGTGGTGCGATGTATTAGCCATCGGTCCCGGTCTGGGTAGATCAGTCTCTACCCAGAGAGCTATCATCAAACTTTTACAATCTTTTAAAAAACCAGTCGTGATAGATGCCGATGCACTTTTTGCTCTCTCACAATTTCCGGAAATACTGGGTCGGCAGCGTGGTGAATGGATATTGACCCCGCATCATGGTGAGTTTATACGATTTTTCAAACGGCTGGCTAAAAGAGAATTTCAGCTCCATTTTGTGGAATTAGCACAGCAGTTTGCCCAAAAATTTCAATGT
>MESS01000100.1:15705-16037 GCA_001771055.1 Caldithrix sp. RBG_13_44_9 | reverse complement strand
CTGAGAAAACAACCTATGCCCTCACCGCCAGCGATCTTATCAACAGATTTGGATTTACCCTGCAGAAACATTTCTTCCTTCAGGAACAATAAATAAAAGTAATTGATCTTTATTTGCTTGAGGATCCACGGCATCATAATTCTTTCCGCGGTTCTGATTAGGGGCTAATTCTATTACATTCCGGCGATATGTCCTCTACCTGTCGGGATAAAGAACATTTTTTTATTTGCTACTCGATCCGTTAGCCTATCCGTTGTTTTCCCAATTTTAAAATTTTCAAAACTTAGCGAATATTTTTAGAAATCATCCGATGATAAAGAAAGTAAAAATGA
>MESS01000100.1:15248-15695 GCA_001771055.1 Caldithrix sp. RBG_13_44_9 | reverse complement strand
AGTATTTGTTATTGCAAAGGAGAACAGGACTAAAAAAATTAGCTGTTGCTATTTTTAATACAAATTTCTAAAATTTTATAATGATCATCAGGGGTGAAGAAATTTAGCCTTATCTATTCTTCTTCCATTAAAATGATCAGGTAATAGAATCACCGGATCGAATGAGGATTTTTGTTCACAATTTACCAAGGAGATGTTATGAAGAAGATTGGTACTCTATTAACTTTTGCGTTTCTTTTGCTGGCTTTTTTACAGCTGAGTGCCGCCGCTGAAAAAATCAGCTATTCCGATAGCTGGGGCCGGACTGGTTTTAATCTGGAGTACCAGGATTTCCAGGCCATCCAGGTTGTGTTTTCAGTGAATGAATTATATCTGGAAGATGCCCAGATTAATGGCGAGAATGTGAAAACTGTTCGCATTCCCGGAGTTTTTCTTCCCAACAATTCC
>MESS01000100.1:11884-15221 GCA_001771055.1 Caldithrix sp. RBG_13_44_9 | reverse complement strand
CGCTTCATTGCCGTACCGCAGGGTGCTTCCGTTACCTACCGGGTGGTTGCTTCACGCAGTACCACCATTGAGAATATCAACATTGGTCCGGCTCCTGAGATTCCGCTGGAAACTGATGATGGACCGCTGCAATATACCAAAGATCTGCAGATTTATACTAAAGATCAATTTTATCCCGAATCACCGGTAAAGCTATCTGAACTGACCCAGATCAGAGGAGTGGACGCGGTCCTGCTGGGAGTTACCCCCTTCCAGTTTAATCCGGTGAGTAAAGAACTGGTGGTCTATCAGGATCTGCGGGTGGAAATATCTTTCAGCGGAGGTAACAGTCATTTCGGGGAAGACCGTCTGCGCAGCCGCTGGTGGGGTCCCCTTCTGAGGGATATTTTCTTAAATCAGGAAGCACTGGAAGAAGTGGAATATTTGTCAAACTCAGAATCGCTGACCGATGATTTTGAATATTTGATCATCACACCGGACAATCCTCAATATTTACCCTGGGCAGACTCCATCCGGGTTTTCCGAAATCAACAGGGGATTCGCACCGGGGTGGTCACCCTGACCCAGATTGGCGGGAATACTACCACCGCCATCGAAAATTACATTAATAATGCCTATAATACCTGGACTATTCCTCCGGCAGCCATTCTGTTAATGGCGGATTATGGAACAGGTACCGCCACCGGAAATGGAATTACCTCTCCGGTATATAATAGCTATTGTATTTCTGACCACATTTATGCTGATGTAAATAACGATCATATGGCCGATATTGCACTGGCCCGGATGACGGCCCAGAATTCTTCACAATTGGAAATCATGGTCAGGAAATTTCTGGACTATGAGAAAAATCCACCGACCAATCCAGATTTTTATCTGCATCCGGTCACGGCCATGGGCTGGCAGACCGAGCGATGGTTTCAGTTATGTTCTGAAACTGTCAATGGATTCTGGGAATATGCATTGGGTAAGCAGCCGGTTCGGGAAAATGCCATCTATAGTGGTACTCCTTCGGGAAGCTGGTCCAGTAATCCTAATACCAGTATGGTGGTTAACTATTTCGGTCCCAGCGGTTTGGGATATATTCCTGCTACCCCCAATCATTTGAATGATTGGGGTGGTAATGCTACCCGCATCAACAATGATATTAACAGCGGTGCATTTATGATCCAGCACCGCGATCATGGTTACGAACAGGGTTGGGGCGAACCGGCTTATTCTACCAGTTCCTTATCTGGCTTGAACAATAACGACCTGGTTTTTATTATGTCAATTAACTGCCTCACCGGAAAGTTTGATATGAGCGGAGAGTGCTTTACCGAAGCGGCTCACCGTTATCCGAAAAGGGCCCTGGGAGTCATTGCTGCCACTGAAGTATCTTATTCTTTCGTAAATGATGCTTATTCCTGGGGTATGTATGATAACATGTGGCCTAATTTTATGCCCAGTTATGGAACTACGCCAGCTTCAAGGGGAATTCTCCCGGCTTTTGGCAACGTTGCCGGAAAGTATTTTCTGCAGCAATCCAGCTGGCCGTATAATCCAGGTGATAAAGAGGTAACCTACTACTTGTTCCATCATCACGGTGATGCTTTTTCCACTGTGTATTCTGAAATGCCGCAAGATTTAACTGTAATCCACAATGCAGTGTTGTTTGGTGGTCAATCGTCTTTTACGGTTACCGCCGACCAGGATGCTCTGATTGCCTTGACAGTGAACAATCAAATTATTGGAGTGGCCACCGGCACCGGTGCACCGGTATCCATTACCATACCGCCACAGGTTCCTGGTGATCAGATGCTGGTCACCGTTACCAAGCAAAACTATTATCGTTATTCTCAAACAGTCCTGATTACAGCAGCTACTGGTCCTTATCTGTATTGCATGAGCACGGTTACCGTGGACAGTAATCTGAACAATAATGGAATTCCTGAAGCAGGTGAAACTCTGGAATTAAAATTGCGGCTGACTAATCTGGGTGTTCAAAGCGCTGCTAATATTACTGCCAGCATCAGCTGTTTGGATACCTTCATGACCATTCTGAATGGATTTACCGCCGTTGCCGTAGTTGATACGGGAGATACTCTGATTGATGGCAGCTTTACGGTAACCATCCATGAAAATACGCCTCACCTCCACAATTGCACTCTGAATCTGCAAATGGAGGCAGACAGTGCCGGTATCCCGGGAGGTTATCAATGGGAACAGCTCATACCGGTTATTGTACGGCAAGGTTCGCAGATTGAACTTTCCAGCGGCCAGCTGCAATTTGTACCGACTTTTTTAAATTTTACGTCACAACTTCCACTGACCATACATAATACCGGTGCTGATACCCTGCGAATAAGCAACATCGTCAGCGATATCCCGCAATTTGCAGTTTCTGCCACTGATCTGCTAATTGCTCCCAACAGCTCCCAGGGTCTTCAGGTGCTTTTTACTCCCGATGATACTCTGAACTACACCGGTACTTTGACCATCATGAACAATGATCCGGTTCAGTTCAATATGCTGTTTACTGCCGCTGGAACCGGGATCAACGCCCCGGATATCCAGACTTTGCCTTTGCCCAGTGATACCCTAAGAATAACCCTAAGTATTAATGATAGTGTGTTAAATCCAGTTACCATACAGAATGTTGGTCTTGGAGAACTAATTTTCAACCTGCAGGTAGCCGGATGGGATCCGGGTACCGGAGAAGGAGCGGGCGGTTCAGATACCTATGGGCATATGTGGATAGACAGTGATGAACCGAATGGCCCCGCTTTTGATTGGATAGATATCAGCCTGACTGGCACCGAGCTGGCATTAACGGGAAATAACAGTATATCGGGTCAGATAAATATTGGTTTCCCATTTACCTTTTATGGAAATACCTATAATGACTTACGGATCTGTACTAATGGCTGGCTGAGCTTTACCACTTTTTCGGTGGCCTATAATAATGTGGTCCTGCCGAGTAATCTGGCACCGCGCTCAATGATCGCTCCGCTGTGGGATGACTTGAATTTTCTATCAGACAGCAAGCTCTATTATGAGAATCAGGGGAATAAACTGATCATCATGTATCATCAGGTCTATCGGGTAACCGGCGAAGGACCATATACCTTTGAAGTGATCCTGTTTGATAATGATAATGTGGTACTCCAGTACCTTGATCTGCAAAACCTGGTAGATGACTACACGGTGGGAATTCAGAATCAGCTTGCCAATGACGGCTTGACCATTGCACATAATGAGGGGTACCTTCATAATGGTCTGGCCGTTCTGATCAGCCGGGCAACCTGGGCCAGTGTGTCACCGCTGGGTGGAGTAATTCCCGGTGGGTCTTCCATGG
>MESS01000100.1:11422-11647 GCA_001771055.1 Caldithrix sp. RBG_13_44_9 | reverse complement strand
TCAGCGAGGTGCAGCTGGTCATTTACAATATGCTGGGTCAGAAGGTGAAAACTCTGGTTCATGGGGTACAGGAACCGAAGCAGTATAAAATTCTATGGGATGGAACGAATGAACAGGGAGAAAAGGTTGCCTCCGGTATTTATATTTACCAGCTCAGGACAAATGAGACCGTAGCAACCAAGAAAATGATTCTGATGAAGTAAGCGAAATATCCATGTGTGAAAG
>MESS01000100.1:11042-11289 GCA_001771055.1 Caldithrix sp. RBG_13_44_9 | reverse complement strand
GGAAAACACCGGCCGTCATCATCCCGCTGCAGATCAGATTTTTCAGTGCGCCTTTTTCCTTAAGAAATAAAATTCCGATCAAAACACTCACTATAATGCCGGTTCTTTTAAAGGCAATAACATAGCTGACGAATAAATATTTCAAGGCAGTGAATTGGAACAGAAGGGTGCAACCGTTGATCAAGCCCAAAAGGAACAGTTGCGGAAGGAATTGTTTTACTTTTTTGAAGGGTTAATCTTCGATATG
>MESS01000100.1:0-11002 GCA_001771055.1 Caldithrix sp. RBG_13_44_9 | reverse complement strand
ATAATTGTCCCATAAAATGCCTGTGAACTGCTGATAAGGGCAACTTTTTCGGCAGTAGCTGAAATACTCCAGAGAAAGGCAACCAACAGCATGAGCCGGGTCCCTTTGGTCTTGAAAAGACTTTTTATAGGAGTAAGGATATTTTTTGATGACAGGTGGATACCATATCCCCCCGCAAAGATCAGAAAAATTCCAACAATGGCTTTTATACCAGGCTGTTCATTCAACCAGAAAAAAGCTACCGGGATCAGGAAAACCTGGGTGAAGGCGGTAAAGGGCATGGTATGAGAAAGAGGAGATTCCCGCAATGCCCGGAAAAAAAGATACCAGCAAATAAAATTGATAAGGAAACTAACAGCAGTAGCCAGAAGGAAATCCGGGTAGCTGATGGAGGGGAAGCCGGAAAGCATCAGAAATACCAGAAGAATTGGTAAAGTGAAAGTGACAAATGCCCAGGTTATTAAAGGGGTTGATAATTTCGGGGCCAGTATTTTTCCATAGACGCCCTGCAAACCAAAGAACAGGCCTGTTAATAAAGAAAAGACCAAGCCCTCCGACATTTAAATGATCCTTATGTTTTCTGCTAAATTGAATGTAGTGAGAAGATCAAGTGATTCGTATTTCAATTTTAAAACCAGGAAATTGGTATTCCAGCACCAACCGTGGATTCATTTTCAGATAGAATAATCATATCAGTAAATTACCAGTAATTTTAGCAACAACTGATTTTATGCTGTCATGTAAGGACAATCGGTTTTGGTGAATATCCTGCAGGTCTATTACCGTCCATAAGAAAAGAATGTTTATTGCTTAATTTCTGATTCCTGTCTAAATTAAAAACACCGTAACTACAGGAGGCAAAGATCGTAAATCAGGTTGACAATGAGAAGCGCCAGGAAGATAAACAACTGATTGAACGCGCTTTAAAAGGTGACAATAAGGCTTTTGAATCATTACTGAATAAATATCGTAATTTGGTATTTTCAATCATGCTGAAAATGGTTCGAAATAAACAGGAAGCGGAAGATCTCACTCAGGAAGCATTTATGAAAGCCTTTAGTTCACTGGCCACCTTTAATGATGAATTTGCTTTCTCAACCTGGTTGATGAAAATTGCTTCAAACAATTGTATTGATTTTCTGCGCAAGAGAAAATTGAAAGTGTATTCTATCCACGAACCTCTTCAATATAAGGATGAAAAAATAGAGATTGATATCCCGGATCACGAACCAACTCCCGAAAGAAATCTGATTCAAAGTGAAAGAAGCCGGATAATCGAAGATGCCATCAATGAATTACCGCAAAGATATCGTTATGTCATCATTCTCCGGCACAAAGAAGAAAAATCATACGAGGAAATCGCGGAGATAATGAATCTACCTCTGGGAACAGTAAAAGCTCAGATTTTTAGGGCCAGAGAGATCCTGAATAAGAGACTGAAAAACCTTCTAAATTAAAAGGAAAGTAAGGATGTATCATTTAAAAAGCGAGTTCACCATTTTCATCGTTTTGGTTTTCACCTTTTTGCTGCTGGCCAAAGATACTGAACGGAGTACTTTGTCAAAAAAAGAACCATTGACCAGAGAAAAAAAACTGGTCGTATCCCTTAAATATAGTAATGGTTATATCACTATCGGAAAAAGTGAAAATCAAAATATTTACGAAGGAGAATTTACCTACAGTAAGTATCGTCCCGATATCCGCTATGATATCGTAGGTGACGAAGGAAGATTGGATATTCATTTTTCTGGGGAGATGAGAGACAGCGAAGAGGATCAGGAATCGGGGGATATTAATTCCCTCAATGAATTATATAAGAATGAACTCACTCTGAATTTTACTAATAAAGCGGTGTTGGATCTTAATCTGGATTTAGGGGTGGTAAAGGGGGAGGTGGATTTAAGCGGACTCAAAATTGAAAATCTTGACCTGGAGATGGGAGTGAGCAAGGCAACAGTGCTGTTTTCTGAAACCAACCAGACTCCCATGAAATCATTTGTCATCGAAGGAGGAGTAGGAAAATTAGCGGTTGAGAACCTGGGTAATGCTAATACAGCAGAATTTTCCTTTGAGGGTGGCGTCGGTTCTTATGAACTGGGTTTTGGTGGTGATTATCAGCAAAACTTGCAGGCGGAAATAAGTTTGGGAATGGGGAAATTAGTACTCTACCTGCCGCGGCATATTGGCACCCGCCTTTCGGTTGATAAGTCATTCCTGTCATCCCTTGAAGTTGATGAAGTCTTTAAAAATGGGGATGTCTATACTAATGAAAAATGGGAAAAAACTAAATACAATCTTGATTTGGATATTGAATCAGGCGTGGGGAAAATCGAGGTTATCTGGGTGGAGTAATAGTTTCCTATCGTTATAAAAAAGCCCGGCAGAATGGATCTCCGGGTTTTTTTATTGAAAATTTATTTGAACATTAAGAGCAGCCGCTGGTGGTGCCGCACTCAATACATTTATAACAGTTTCCATTTCTCACCATTATGCTGCCGCATTCTGAACAATTGGGTGCGTCGGCCTGGGTTTGAAATACTACTTTTTCCCGCTGCTCCAGGTGCATCAACCGGGTCACTTCATCTTCCCGTTTCTCGGTTGCTGTATAACCGGCTGGTTCAACCGAAGATATTCCTACCCGGCTTTCTGCCTGGATCTCCGGGATAGAGCGATCGTTATCTTCCACAAATTCTTCACTCATATAGCGGAGCTGTTCCTCCTTGGAAAGGAATTTAATGGCCAGCCAGCGGAAAATATAATCCATGATAGATTTTGCGTATGGAATTCGGGGATTGTTGGTGAAACCGGATGGTTCGAAACGGGCATGAGTAAATTTATTACATAATACTTTTAAAGGCACTCCGTATTGTAAAGCCATGGAAATGGCAGTGGCGAAAGCGTCCATCAGTCCCGAGACGGCAGATCCCTCTTTAGCCATGACAATAAAGATTTCCCCAGGAGACCCGTCTTCATACATTCCTGCAGTGATATACCCTTCATGCCCGCCGATGGAGAATTTATGGGTAATGGCTTTGCGTTCATCCGGTAAACGACGACGATAGGGTCGGCCAAATTCTTTAATGGTTTGATTCACGGCGGTAGAAAGAGGCTGGGTGCGTTTACTGTTATCCCGGTAAATAGAGATGGCCTTCAATCCAGCTTTCCAGGCTTCAATATAAATGTTCTGGATCTGATCGGCAGAAATATTCTCAGGAACATTTACGGTTTTGGAAATCGCCCCGGAGATAAATGGTTGGGTAGCAGCCAGCATTTTTACATGACCCATATAATGAATGGATCTTTGACCATTAAGAGGTTTGAAGGCGCAATCGAAAACTCCCAGATGTTCGGGGTGCAAAGCCGGGGCACCTTCAATGGTATCGTGAATGTGGATATATTCAATGATATTTTTTATTTCAGTATCAATGTAATTCAGTTTCTTTAAAGCTTTTTCCACCGTCTGATTGACTATCTTGAGGAGACCACCGCCAACCAGTTTTTTATATTTGACCAGGGCAATATCCGGCTCCACTCCGGTGGTGTCACAATCCATTAAGAAAGCTATGGTGCCGGTGGGGGCCAACACTGTCACTTGAGCATTGCGGTAGCCATATTCCTTTCCCTGTTGATAGCACTCATCCCAGACCTGCTGGGCTGCTTCAAGCAATCTTGGTGAAAAGGTTGATCCGTCTATTTTATAGGCAGCCTCAGTGTGCTTCCGGATCACTCTTAACATCGCTTCCTTGTTTTTTTCGAATTCTTCGAAAGGACCCGTGACCTTTGCTAATTCGCTGGAGGTCAGATAAGCCTGACCGGTCATCAGGGAGGTGATTGCAGCGGCGTAAGCCCGTCCTTCGTCACTGTCATAAGGCAGACCGCGGGACATGATCAGGGCGCCCAAATTGGCATATCCCAGACCAAGGGTACGGAATAGATGTGAATTGTGAGTGATTTCCCGGCGCGGATAGCTGGAATTGTCAACAATGATTTCCATGGCAGTTATCAATATCCAAACAGCCTGGCGGAATTTCTCCACATCAAATTCATCATTGGAATCCAAAAATTTTAAAAGATTGAGTGACGACAAATTGCAGGCGGTATTGTCGATGAACATGTATTCGGAACAGGGATTAGAAGCATTGATGCGGGCGGAGATTGGGCAGGTATGCCAGTCATTGATCGTGGTGTCAAATTGCATTCCGGGGTCCCCGCAAATATGGGTGCCGTCAGCGATTTTCTGAATGATATCCCGGGCACGGTAACGGTCGGAAGCTTTTTTACTGGTCACATCACGGGTAACCCACTCCAAGTCTTCCTCAACTGCCTGCATGAACTCATCAGTTACCCGGACGCTGTGATTGGCGTTCTGGAAAAAGATTGAACCGTAAGCTTCACCATTCAGGGAGCCGTCATAACCGGCGTCGATCAGAGACCAGGCTTTCTTTTCTTCATTAGCCTTGGAATTAATGAATTCCATGATATCAGGGTGGTCAGCATTGAGAATGACCATCTTGGCAGCCCGCCTAGTTTTCCCGCCGGATTTAATGACCCCGGCAAACGCATCGAAACCTTTCATAAAAGAGACCGGCCCGGAAGCAATTCCGCCGCCAGCGATTGGTTCTCTGGAAGAGCGAAGAGTGGAAAGATTGGTTCCGGTACCTGATCCATACTTGAATAACATTCCCTCAATTTTTGCCAGGTCCAGGATGCTCTCCATCCGGTCTTCAACGGCGTTGATAAAACAAGCCGAACATTGAGGTTTTTCCTCAATACCGACATTGAACCATACCGGACTGTTGAAAGCAGTATATTGATTTACCAGCAAGTAGGTAAGTTCCCGGTAAAATATTTCAGTATCTTTTGCGCTGGCAAAGTAACCATCTTTCTTTCCCCAGTCCGCCATAGTTCGGGAGACGCGATTAACCAACTGCTTGACGCTGTTTTCGCGCTGATCGGTTCCCAACTGTCCATGAAAATATTTACTCACCACTACGTTAGTAGCCAATTGACTCCAGAAAGCAGGTACCTCCACTTCAGTTTGCTGGAAGACTACTTCCTTTTTTTCATTGAGAATTACTGCTTCTCTTTTTTCCCATTTGATTTCATCAAACGGGTGGACATCAGGCTTGGAGAAATAATAATCGAATTTCATTTTCTTTTTGGTTTTCTCTTTACTGGATCCCTGCTCTTTATATTGATCCTCTTTCTGGGAGGAATTATTATTGAGGGGAAGCTGCAAATCATCTCTATCTGCAACCTTCATCGTATCCTTCTGAACTGCCATACATCGACCTCCTGAATCATCTGGAAAAATGTGAAACGGTTAAGTTATTACAGAGTTTTTATATCTATAGTAAAAACAATAAGTTAAGAAAAGAGTCACAAAAATAAACTGAACAAAATTAAAGTATGAAAAATTTAATGTCAACACTTTTATTAAGCTTTTTTAACAATTTTTTTGATCTGTTTTTTTATTCCATTAAAAATTGCTTTTATAGTTCTGGAACAGCATAGTTAAGTCGGTTTTATCTTTTGGAGATAGATTACTTATCGAAATCAGTCGTTGACTGAAAATAATATAGACCGAAAGCAGGTCAGGATGATGATCCCGCAAATAATCTAAATGAGCGGATAAAGTTTTTCGGTCAGCCCGGGTGATTGGTCCGGTCAGAGCTCCCGTCGGTCCATGCTCCAGTACTTGTTCGACCGAAGATTGTAGTAATGGACGGAAGATCCGGAATACTTCTTTTTCTGAAATTGGAAAACCTTCTATCAAATCATGACTCATTTGTGCCAGGGCAATATAAAAATTGGAATAGAAAACACAGGCCAGATGAAGAGCCTGTTTCTGATCCGCTTTTATACGAATGAATTTATCTTTTTTGAAGGTAAAGATCTTTTCAACTCGATCAAGGGTCTCCGGCTCACCTTCAAGATTGAACCATACATCGTTCAGTAATCGGTTTTCCCGGGGATCAAGTGAGAATGAATAGATGGGATGGAAACTGGCGATCTCTGCTCCCACTTCCTGCAGAGGATTTAATACCAGCGAAGAAAGGGTTCCTGAACAATGCAGGACCAATTTGTTTTTCCAATTTACTTTTATCTTACTCAAGGTGACGGCCATTTCCATGATATGGTCATCGCGGACGGTAATGAAGACAACAGAAGCGGCGGATAGTTTCTGTGGATCGATCTGGTGATCGAGAAAATTCCACTGAAACTCTTTTTTTAGAAAATTTAAGCGGTCGGGATTTTTTTCAATCAGGGAAATTACCGGCAATCCCTGGCGGAGAAAGAAAAAAGCTAAGGAGGCACCTGTTCGTCCACCTCCAACGAAGCAAAGATTTGGCATAGCATGAGAGGACATGAGTTTCAGATCGTCTGGTTGAAGATAAACGGTTTAAAACGGAGCAGTGCCTCAAATTACATGTATTCCTGGCGGTTGATCCTTTTGTCTTTTGGAAAATACCGGTTATAAATCAAATCGGAAAATTCGATCGCAATACTCGAATATGGATTTATACCTGTTTGGTAAAACATTTCTTCAATGGCGGTGGTAGCTTTTTTCCAATTTGGAAGTTGATTCACATAAGCAATGAATTTTGAATAACGGTGCTCATCTTTTTTGAAGATCTTTTTAACAAATTTTTTACGATTTTTCTGAGAAATAATATTATTTAGATCTTCCAGGTATTTTCCCTTGATTTTTTCTGATACTACATTGGCCAATTGATCGGCAGCGGTGGATCCTTTGCGTGGCGTTCTATCAGTTTCAGCTACCTCAGCCATTTCCTCTGCTGCTTCCTCTTCAGGAACAAATTCTTCGACCGGGGGAGTGGTCACTTCCGGCACAACTTCTTCCTCTTCCTCCTCCACCTCTTCTTCTTCCTCTATCTCTGGTATTTCCTTGGCATGAGGAACAGCAGCTTCGGGTGCCACTGAGATTTCTTCCACTAAAACTTCCGGTTTTGCCATCTCAATATCTTCCACTTCCTCCACAGAGACTTCCGGCTGGACTGCTTTTGTTTCCACCCGTTTGCTTTCCAGTTGACCGGTTCTTAAAAGCACTTCCAGATTGGAAAAGGAAAATTCCTGTTTACCCTGGTGGGCTTCTTTCTCAACCAGTTTTTTGTAATCATCCAGATTACGATCTTCAAAGGCCTTGATCAGAATGTCCAGGGGTATATTTTCGGAAGGCTCACCGCCTTCGTTACAAAAATTGATAATGGCCTTAATAGTTTGTAAAGTGGTATTCAGCCTATCTTTGGAAAATACCTGCTTATCGATGCCCGAGATCAATTCTTCAAAGTGGTTCTGGGAGATTTCCCTTAAATATTTCAAATTAAAATAGTCGGTAAGCGCATCCTTGTAATATCGCAGTTTGTCAAAGTACTTCAGCATGTCGTAAACTTCCATGGTAGTAATTACCGGACTATTCTTAAACAAAAACTGGGTAAGGGTTTGGTGGGGACGGATAAGATAGTTTGCTTCCAGTTTAATGGCCCGTTCTAGCAGCTGGTTAAATTTGTTGACATGTAAAGTAGCGTTGTTCTTTAGAATATCAAAAATTTTATCGATCAGTACCCGGACTTCCGGGCTGTCATAATTGAATCTTTCATTGGAAGTGAATTTATCACTTTCCTCACGCAGCCAGATTTCTACTTCCTGGTCAAAAAAGTGTTTTACTGAATCAGGTATATTGCAGGTCATTAAATAATTTACCGGGATCTGATTCATCTGGGAAGATAAAACTTCCCGGGTAATTTTACTGATGATGGCATCAATTACTTTCTCGAGCATCCTAAAACCTCATTTTCAAATTGAGTGGCAAATTAATATTATCTGAAAAGTATTGCAAGCCTAAATTCAGTCTAAAATAGAATATCCAGTATTAGTACCTCTGCGATTTGATTAAAGTTA
This sequence comes from Caldithrix sp. RBG_13_44_9, assembly GCA_001771055.1. Classification (GTDB taxonomy): domain Bacteria; phylum Calditrichota; class Calditrichia; order RBG-13-44-9; family RBG-13-44-9; genus RQOF01. Next base: position 3,079 of record MESS01000100.1, on the reverse strand, counting down.
AATTCCTCCTAAAATAGGGTTAAATCATTAACAGGCTTGTGATATAGGTAGAAAATATTTCGGAGTAAAATTTGAACGACGGAGACGGATAGTAAAAAATCACCTTATGAGTATCACTGAATTAATCCAGATTATTATTTTGGGATTTTTCATTGAATAATATTGCCTGAGATTTTCCAATAAATTGTTGGTAATCTTTTTGGGGATCGCTATATTGTGTTACAATTATCAAAATCATGGCACACAAATATTTTATGAAATATTTTACTGTTCTTATTTTTATCCTGCTTCTTAGATATTCTTCCGCTTCGGGTTCAGTTATCGAAACTGCAGATACCCTGCGGACTTATCAACTGGAAGATTCTATACTGGTGGTTGCCAATCGATATGAATTATCAATCCGCTCCGTCACTAATGCAGTGGATGTAATCGCTAAAGAGACTGAGAGTGGCCTGGCCGATCACTCGGTTATGCAAATTGTGGACATACTGTCACCTAATACATTTGTGCTGGAAAAAAAGGTGCTCGGCTTCGGAGTGGGACCCAACGGTGGAGGAAATGTATTCTTGAGGGGAATGGGAGGCCGGCCGAATACCGGGGTGCTGGTTTTAATCAACGGAAGACCGGATTTCATGGGAATTTTTGGGCATCCCTTGCCGGATGTCTATGGTATGGAGGGAATTAAACAAATTGAAGTGATTAAAGGACCATCTTCCACTCTGTTCGGATCCAATGCAATGGGAGGTGCCATTAATCTGGTCACTACCACAGCCTCTGACAATAGTCTAAAATTAAATGCCGGAGCCGGAAGTTATCAAACTTTTTTCCAGAATTTGCAAACCAGCATCAGCCAAAATAAGATTAAACTAAACGGCTACCTTTCCCATCAAAAAACCGCCGGTCACATAGATTCCAGTGGATTTGAAAGCTGGAATGTGGGTAGTAAGCTTGAATATCTCATCAGCAGAAATTGGAAATCGACCCTGGAGGGAAGATATGTTCCCTTTCAATTTGATGATCCTTTTATGGGAGCAGATGTAACTCAATTGGGGCATTATGGTAAGATCAGGCGCGGAATGATGGATGCTGGCCTAGAGGGAGAAACAGGTCGTTTAAAAAATTCCTTCCATCTCTATTCCAATTTAGGACACCACCGCTTTAATGATGGATTTGAATCGCATGATTTTACCTACGGATTATCATCCTATCAAAATTATAATTATTCGCAAAATTTTGTCATGAGTTTTGGCCTGGATGCCCTGCATTACGGAGGAAAAGCCCGCAATGTTGTTCTTCCCCAGGCTCCCCCGCAACCGGATCTTCATATTATCAACACTCTGGGTATTTATTTTATTGGTTTCTATACTCCTACAGCCTTTCTATCCCTGCAGGCTGGCGGCAGATTTCATTATTCCTCGATCGATTTAAATAAAGCAACTCCCAGTCTGGGAATATCCCTTCTGCCGGTAAGTGCCTTAAAGATCTTTGGGAATTATAATCAGGGATTCAGACTTCCGACCATTCAGGAATTATATCTGTTCCCGGCTTCGAATCCTGATTTAAAATTTGAAGAAGTGGCGGGATATGAAGCTGGAATTATATTTCAATTTTACAGACAAAATTTCCTGAAAGGCTCTTACTTCTACAACGATGTTACGAACCTCATTCAACAAGTGTCTAATCCCAATCCGCCTCCTGGACAGATTTATATTAATGGAGAATCAGCTCAACAAAGTGGTTTTGAGTTTATGCTGCAGTTGGCGACCGGATCACACTGGTCCGCCCAATTTTCCTATAGTTATCTGGATCCTGATATCCTCACGGCCTTCAATCCTGAAAACATGTTCAAATATTATTTGTCCTATCACAATCGGATAATCCGTTTGGCCTTTTTTGGAAAAAATATTTCGAATTTATATGCCGATAATTATTCCAGAAGTCCGTTGAAAGACTATGAGCTGATCAATTTATCGGGCTCACTCAATTATAAAAGTATTACCTTTGATTTCCAGTTACGTAATCTTTTGGACCAAAGGTATGAAGTTCTCCCGGGATATCAGGCCCCGCCTTTTCACTTCCTGACCGGGATTACTTTTAACTGGGTTTATGCAGCGGCAAAAAACTGATCATGGAAAAAGAATATATTTACCGTTTTATTCCACTGGCAGCCCTTTTTTCTGCGTTGGGTCTGATCTTCCCTGTTTTATTTCACTTCCTGGGTCTGGGCAGTGCTTTTTTACCCATGTTTATCCCTATTATCATGGGAGCAGTTTTAGTCCCTCCGGTTGTGGCGGTCTCAATTGCCGTTATTACACCTGTGATATCTTTTCTGTTAACCGGGATGCCGCCGGTTTACCCCCCTGTTTTAATAATTGTGCTGGCGGAATTGATTACCGTGAGTCTGATAGCTTCTCTACTCTACGCCAGGAAAAAATTTTCTATTTGGCTGACATTATTCATTGCATTGACGGCTGATCGTCTGCTGCTATTTCTTTTTATCAAGTTTTTAGCTAAACAGTTGGGCTTTCCGGAACAATTTTTTTCCATGGCGGCAATCGCTTATGGGATACCTGGAATCATTTTAATTTTTACGGTTATCCCGTTATCCCTTAAGTATCTCAAATCCAAATATCCGCAATTGTTACAATCTGAGAACTAAATCAATCCAGATCTCATGCTTACTGACAAAACACATCAACAATTTTTCAATCATCATGCACCATCTTGGAATTCAGCTGACACCCGGCAAAAAGTTGAATCCCTTCAAAAGATCTTCCGGCAGATCAATCTTGAAATGCAGGAGATGGTATTAGACCTGGGTTGCGGAACCGGGATTCTGGTGCCGATTTTACTCGAACTTTTGCAGAGGCAGGGTAAAATAATTGAATTTGATTTTTCACTGGAAATGTTGAAGCAAAATAAACTGCTATGCCAGCCGAATAAACAGCACCTCCTCCGGTTGAATGGTGATGCTCATCATCTTCCTTTTGCTTCACAACGGTTCACCTTTCTGGCCTGTTTTGCTGTCCTTCCCCATCTTTCCCGACCTGGTCAGGCCTACCAGGAGTGGTTCCGGGTT
>MESS01000099.1:5147-6590 GCA_001771055.1 Caldithrix sp. RBG_13_44_9 | reverse complement strand
AAGTGAAATTAGGAAAAACTAAAGATAAGAATATTTATGCAGCGACGAACCAATATGAATCGGTGTATCTAATTGCCGAATCAAAATTGAAAGAATTAAAATTAAAATTAGCTGATATCATCGAACAGCCGGTTACTACTGCCCAGGAAGTCGAACCGGCAGGAGAAGAGTAGTTAATTTAATTAGGGAATGTAAAAAAGAACGCGGATAACCCGGATTTAACAGATTTACACTGATCATTTTCATATGCTTTTATAATAATTTCCGCGAGCATCCGTTCCATCCGCGTTTTCCGCGTTCTATCAAAAAAGAATAGGTAAAGAGTTTTGTTCAGATTTGCCAATCCCGAGTATCTGTTCCTGTTATTGATCATACCGCTGCTGGCCTGGTATCACTGGCACCGCCGGCACCGGCTGAGCGGGAAGATCAGGTATTCCACGCTCCGCCATATGAAGAAATTACCCTTTACCTGGCGGCAGCGGTCCAGACGCTATGCTTTCATTTTCCGATTATTCATCATTACCCTTATCATTCTGGGAATAGCCCGGCCGCAATCGGGAACTCAGAAACAGGAGATCACTACCGAAGGGATCGATATCATGATGGTTCTGGATGTTAGTACTTCCATGCTGGCGGAAGATTTCAAACCGAAGAACCGGATTGAGGCTGCCAAGGAAGTAGCCAAAGAATTTATCCTGGGACGAAATAATGACCGAATTGGTCTGGTGATCTTTGCCGGAGAGGCCTTCATCCAGTGTCCGCTGACGCTGGATTATGGGGTGTTGACCGAGCTGCTGGAAAAAATACAGGTAGCCCCGCAGGAGTGGGACGGTACGGCCATAGGCAGCGGAATTGCCACTTCGGTGATGCGCCTGCGGGACAGTAAAGCCAAGAGCAAAGTGATTATATTGCTGACCGATGGACGAAATAATGCCGGAGAGATCGATCCTTTAACGGCAGCGCAGGTAGCCGAAACCTATGACATGCGGGTTTATACGATCGGCGCCGGGACCAGGGGTTCAGCCCTCTACCCGGTGGATGATCCGCTTTTCGGCCGGCGATATGTATCTATGGCGGTAGAAATTGATGAGAATTTGCTGCAGCGAATTGCCACTCAGACCGGTGCCAAATATTTCCGGGCTACCGATACCGAAAAGCTGCGCCAGATCTACCAGGAAATCAATGAGATGGAAAAGACTAAGATCCAGGTGAAGGAATTTACCAAATATAAAGAGCTGTTTGTGAATTATGCTGGTGCTGGTTTATTCTTACTGCTGCTGGAAATATTCCTGTTGAATACTGTTCTGAGAAAATTACCATGAAACAACAGCAAAATGTAGAATATTAATTAGAGGAATGAGATAAGTGTTACGGTTTGCCCATCCCCAATTCTTTCAGCTTTACTGGTTGCTGCCGGTGCTGATCGGATTTTTCATCTGGAGT
>MESS01000099.1:4089-5138 GCA_001771055.1 Caldithrix sp. RBG_13_44_9 | reverse complement strand
AGAAAAAAGCTTCTAAAAAATATCGGGGATGAAGAATTGGTTAATCAACTGATTCTCAGTGTCAGCCGTAAGAAACAGTTCTGGAAAATAGCACTGATCCTGCTGACCTTTATTATTCTGGTCTTTGCCCTGGTTGACCCCCAGATCGGTACCAGACTGGAGGAAATCCGGCGCAGCGGGGTAGACATTTTCATTGCTCTGGATGTTTCCAAAAGTATGCTGGCTGAAGATATTCCACCAAACCGCCTGGAAAAAGCCAAGCATGAGATCTCAGCACTTATTGATCAGCTGGAAGGAGACCGGATTGGCCTGATCTGTTTTGCCGGAATTGCTTTTGTTCAATGTCCGTTAACACTGGACTACAATGCCGCCAGGCTGTTCCTGAATGATATCGATACTCAGATTATCCCCCAGCCGGGAACAGCCATTGGCTCAGCCATAAGTTTAGCCCGCCAATCTTTTGTCAGCCAGGAGATGAAATACAAGGTGCTGATCCTGATAACTGATGGTGAGGATCATGAAGGTAATCCGGTAGAAATGGCCAAGGAAGCCACCAAAGATGGAATTATCATCTATACCATCGGGATTGGTTCCCAGCAGGGAGCGCCGATTCCGGAATACGATTCCTACGGTAACCGGGTAGGGTATAAAAAAGACCGCTCCGGGCAGGTGGTGACCAGCAAAATGGATGTGTTAACCCTGGAAAAGATTGCTTTTGAAACCGGTGGAAAATACTATATTTCCAGCAGTGGAGAGTCGGAACTGGAAAAGATTTACCAGGAGATTTCCCGGATGGAAGAAAAGGAGTTGTCTTCCCGGCAGTTTACCCAGTTCGAGGACCGCTTTCAGATTTTTCTGATAACAGGATTAATCATTTTACTTATTGAAACTTTAGTTAGTGAGCGGCGGAAAATAAAGCAGTTGGTAAAAAGTAATTGATGAATATGAAAAATATATTTGTTCTGAAAATTTGTTTCATTTTGCTCATTCTTTTTTTTGGATTGAATGAAGGCTGGTGCGACTTGAGCCGCGGTAAAATTAAACAGGGA
>MESS01000099.1:3381-4063 GCA_001771055.1 Caldithrix sp. RBG_13_44_9 | reverse complement strand
GGACGAGTCACTGCAAAAATTTCAGGACGCCTTGCTGGATGATCCGGAAAATCCGGTCGGTCATTATAATGTGGCGGAGGCTTTATATAAAAAGAAAAATTATGAGGAAGCCCTTAAATCTTACGAAAAATCGCTGTTCTCGCAGGATCTGGCATTGAAGCAGAAAAGCTATTATAATCTGGGAAATATTTATTATCAATCAAACAAATACCAGGAAGCGATTCAGAATTATATCAAAGCTCTGGATCTTGATCCCAATGATCAGGATGCCAAACACAATCTGGAATTGGTGCGGGCTAAATTAAAAGAGCTGGCCCAGAAACAGCCGATGCAGAATCAGCCGCAACAACAGCAGGGACAGCAGCAACAAAATCCCCAGCAGCAGGATCAGCAAAATTCTGATCAGCAGCAGAGTGAACAACAACAGCAGCAGCAACAGCAGACTCAGGCCGGAGAAGAACAGCAGGAACAGCAACAACCTCAGCAGAGCGAAGAGCAGCAGGCAGTTCAACGGGTAGAGAAACAGAAGGAATTGTCCAAGGAAGAAGCGGAGCGGATTTTACAGGCGCTTAAAAGCGAGGAAAAAGAGAATCAAAAGTTACGCCGCCAGAAAATGCCTGCCGGAAGAATGCAGGTGGAGAAGGATTGGTAACCATGTTCCGTTTGCCGCTTCATATCTGGA
>MESS01000099.1:2852-3358 GCA_001771055.1 Caldithrix sp. RBG_13_44_9 | reverse complement strand
AATTTTCAGGTATCCTCCAGCCGAACCTATACTGTGGTGTTGATGCCCAGGAATGTTGGCAGTTATAAAATTGCTCCCGCCAGTACCGCTTTTAAAGGTCAAACCTATCAGACGAATGTTATTGATGTTACCGTGATTCAACCATCCGCCAAACAGCAGACCCCGGCTACTGCACCTGCTCAACCTGGTGTCGCGAAGGGAGCGGATGTATCGCAACTGGCTTTCCTGAAAGTAATCCCCTCAAAACGTACGGTTTACCTCAATGAAGAAGTGACCCTGCAATATAAGATCTATTTCCGGGCCAATATTTCCGGGAATGAAGTATTAAGATTGCCGGAAGCGGTGGGCTGCTGGGTGGAGGAGTATCCCACACCGCGTCGGCCGGCAGTATATAATGAAACCATTAATAACGTCCGTTATAATGTAGCGGAAATAAAAAAAGTGGCCGTTTTTCCATCCAAGGATGGGAAAATTACCATTTCTCCGCTGGAATTGATGTTGGAAAT
>MESS01000099.1:2517-2838 GCA_001771055.1 Caldithrix sp. RBG_13_44_9 | reverse complement strand
AAAAACCGCGGGATCCTTTCAGCCTGTTCGATGATTTTTTCAGTGATCCATTCAGCCAGGTGGTGAAAAATAAAATCAGTTCCGGGGAGGTAGAATTGAATGTCCTTCCACTTCCGGCTGAAGGGAAACCGGCAGCCTTTTCCGGATTAGTGGGGGATTTTACTATCCAATCTTCCCTGGATAAAACGACTGCTTCAACCAATGAAGCCGTTTCCTTGAAAATTAAACTGGCCGGCACCGGCCTCTTAAAAATGTTGAATACTTTGCCCCTGGATTTTTCACCTGATTTTGAGGTCTATGATCCAAAGATCAATGAATCCC
>MESS01000099.1:1168-2508 GCA_001771055.1 Caldithrix sp. RBG_13_44_9 | reverse complement strand
CCGGTTCGGTTGTAACCAGCAGTAAAGAATTTGAATATGTAATTATTCCACGGGTTGCCGGAAACCAGAAAATAAAGGGGATAGCCTTATCTTTTTTTAGTCCTCAAAGCAAGAGTTATAAATTCCTGCGAACGCCGGAATATTCCCTGGAAGTGAGCAAAGGAAAGGAAATAGCCGGTACACTGGGAAGTGGAACGGTTTTTTCGAAGGAGGAGATTCAATTGTTGGGAAAAGATATCCGGTTTATTAAAGAGGAATTATCGGATATCAGGCCGCTTGGTGATTTACCCTTCCGGAGCATCTGGTTTGCCCTTTCTCTGGTTTTTCCGGTGGTGATGCTGGGTGCGGCCTTTCTTTATCGAAATCACCTGGATAAAATGTCTACCAATGTTCAATATGCCCGCAGCCGTAAGGCGCAAAAGGTAGCTCAGAAACGTCTGGCAGAAGCCAGAGGTTATTGGAAACAAAATAAACCTGAGCCATTTTACGGCGCGATAGCCAACGGCCTCATCGGTTACCTGGCAGATAAGACCAATCGGCCGGCAGCCGGATTACTGCGTAATGAAATAGAGGAATTGTTGAAGAAATCGGATATCGCGACAGAGATTCAGACTGAATTTATCAAATGCCTGGATGAAGCCGATTACCGCCGGTTTGCCCCGGGAAAAGCCTCAGAAGCCGATCTAAAGGATTTTTACCAGCGGGCAGAGAAGATCCTGATCCAACTGGAAAAACATTTTTAGAAAAAGGATATTTTTTCATGTCGCAGCAGTTCTGGGATTCCCGGTATCAACAAAACGTATTGGCCTATGGTGATTTACCAAATGATTTTCTGGTTAAATCAGCTAAATATTTACCACCGGGATTCCGAATTCTGGCAGCAGGGGATGGAGAGGGAAGGAACGGAATCTGGCTGACCGAAAAACAGCTGGAAGTATGGGCAGTTGACTATTCGCTGATCGGATTAAAAAAAGCGAAATATTGGGCAGACTCTCAAAACCGGCAGATCAGATTCATCTGTACGGATTTAAGTAATTGGAAATGGCCCAATGACTTTTTTGGGGCGATTGTAGTCATTTTTGTCCATTTTCCTCCTGGAGAAAGAAAGCGGGTTCATCATTCCATGATTGCCAGTCTGAAGCACGGGGGAATGATAATTCTGCAGTGTTTTCACAAGGATCAACTGAAATTTGATTCCGGCGGTCCCAAAGCGGAGGAAATGTTATATACTCTGGAAATGCTGCACCATGATTTTCAGGGTATGAAATTTGTTGAGGCAGAAGAATGCGAAATTGATCTTCGGGAAGGTATTTTTCATTCCGGAAAAGCAGCAGTGGTCA
>MESS01000099.1:0-1085 GCA_001771055.1 Caldithrix sp. RBG_13_44_9 | reverse complement strand
TGTGTACTCTATTATGAGAAAGCACTCAAACTCGATCCGCATGATGCGGACATCCTTTATAATCTGGAATTGGCCAACCTTAAAGTGATCGACCGGATCGAAATTCCCCCACGGCTATTCCTTTTTGAATTTTGGGATAATCTGAAAAATTTCTATTCGCTGGCCCAGCTTACATGGCTGGCGGCACTGCTATTTGCCATCACCATCATGCTGATCATACTCTGGTTGTTTGTCAAGCAGGACCGGCTGAGGCGCTGGCTGTTATCGCTGGCGGCAGTGGCAGGATTCCTGACTATTTTCTGGTCGTATATTTTAATTATCCAGAGTCAATCTTTTACCAGGCAGCGTCAGGCGGTGATTCTGGTTTCCAGTGTTACCATTCGTAGTGCCCCGGATGATTCCAGCACCGATGTCTTTATTCTCCATGAAGGGGTAAAGGTGCATCTGGATGAACTGCGGGCCGAATGGGTAAAAATCAGTTTAGCCGATGGGAAATCGGGCTGGCTGCGGACAGAAAATTTAGCGATTATCTAGATAAACATCATATTACCAAATCCGAGTGAATTATGGAAATTGTAGCTATCCGGCAGTTAAACATAGGTAAGATAAGGGCCAGTGTAGATATTCAAACCTCTGAAGGATTTATCGTAAAAGGATTCAAGGTAGTGGAAGGTGATAACGGTTTGTTTGTAGCCATGCCTTCAGAAAGAGCCCGCACCGGAAAATACATTGATCTGGTCAGGATTGACGATACTTCATTAAAGGAAATGCTGGAGACCCTGGTACTGGATGCCTATCGAAAAAAGATGGGAAAATAAACAGTATAGTTTTCAAAGTATTTCAAGATGAGTGATCCAATCGGGTGCTGATAAAAGATTGGTATTGTTTTCTGCTCTTAACTCTTCAGCTTACCTCAATTAAGAACTCCCGTTTTTATTATTTCCTCCTTGCATCAATCGTTTTTTTCTGCCAAGGAATAATATTCTGCCACTGATATTTTCGCTTTGACTCAATTTGATTTTGCTGAAAATCTTTAGCTTTTCGTTTGAAAAAGGATTAGTCATGTATTATTTTTCCCACTGCAT
>MESS01000098.1:22447-26730 GCA_001771055.1 Caldithrix sp. RBG_13_44_9 | reverse complement strand
CTCTTTTACTCTCAGCGAAAGCGATAACAACATTACGATAACCAGCGCCAACGGACAGATCAGTTCCTTCAATTCCAATGACACTCTGGAGGTTTCTTTCCAATTTCAAGTGGCTCAGGGTTTGGCGGACGGATATGTTTTGCGTTTTGTGATCAATGCCAGCAGCAGTGGTTACACTGACCGTGAACTCCTGCTGCTGATGGTCAATCCGCCGCAATTTGCCATTCACAACACCGGCAGCCTTGAGACGGCCATCACCACCCAGGGCAATATTGGCTGGATCGGTTTCCAGGGACAGTCCAGCGGAGTAGGTTTTGTTTTTAACGGTGAAGATTACCTGTTTGAAGGTGGTCTGATGGTGGGAAACGCTAGTACCCGGGTGTCGGATTGCATCCGCGGGATTGATGGTCAGACCCAGGACGATGATTTCCGACCGGCTGCTGACGAATTCCTTTCCATCGTTTCCCCCGGTCAAATTTCTACCCAGGAGGGTACTATCCTGCTGGTGGATTCAGTAGCAGCATTACCGCTGGGAGTTTCCATTTTACAGAAGACCTATGCTGATACTAACGGGGTCAATCAGGGATTTGTGATTTTTAAATATCAGATTGCCAATCCCACAGCTAATCCGATTTCCAGCCTGTATGTCGGATTGTTTTTTGACTGGGACATTGTGGCAGGTACCGGGGTAAATAACTGGGCCCGCTATGATGCGGCCCGGAAAATGGGATATGTGCAGAATGCTGCCAGCAATCCCACAAAATTGGCTGCCACCAGGTTGTTGACTTCCAGCGCTGCAATATCTTATCGTTCCATCAATAATCCTGCCGAATTGTATGATGGATTTTCGGATCTGGAGAAATGGAATTTCCTGAGCGGAGGTATTCAGACTCAGAGCATAGATGGTGTTGACATCTCTACCCTGACGGCTGAGGGTCCATTCAGTATTCCAGCCGGTGGGATGATTGAAGTCGCTTTTGCGCTGGTTGGAGGCAATAGTCTAACCGAATTACAGGCCAATGCCGACCAGGCGCAGAGCTTCTGGGATGGAACATGGGCGGGAGTGGCACCGGAAAATAAAATAGTTCCACAAAAATTTGCATTGGAACAGAATTATCCAAATCCGTTTAATCCCGAAACCTCAATCAGTTGGCAGTTGGCAAAGAGCAATGAAGTGCAATTAAAGGTTTTTAATCTGCTGGGACAGGAAGTGCGGACACTGGTTAATGAACAGCAGGGAGCGGGATATCATTCGGTAGTATGGGATGGCCGGGATGATGCCGGTAATCCGGTGGCCAGCGGGATTTACTTGTACAGGATCCAGGCTGGAGATTTGGTCAGCATCCGCAAAATGGTTTTATTGAAGTAAGCGAATATGCCTGGTGTTGTTTAATTTTAGGCAGGATAGTGGCGAAGCCATCCCTTCGCGGGGACAGGATTTACTGAGTCGAAAAAATGAACAAAAAGAAATCCTAATGAATTTAGAAAATATTTGACAATTAAAACTGACAAGCTGAAAAAAAAATTACTTATTCATATTCTATTCCCGTTATTCTTTTTAGACAAGATCACATGATTTAATGGATTGAAAAATACAAAAAAAATTGCGGTAAATTTTAAAGCTACCTGACAAATAATGCTGATAAGTTGAAAAAGAGCAAAATATAGATGTAATAATCTGGTTAATCATGTTATCCTGTTAAAAATAAATCCTGTCTTAATAAATTATTGAGAAACCTTCTGGTGGGTTTAAATCCATCAGGAAGTTATTCTTTATCCAACCGGTACAGCCCTGCCTCCCGGGCCAGTTTGACCGCTGATAAAAATTCCGAATAGGGCAGCGGCCAGTCGATCTCCTCATAATTCCTGGCTTCCCCGGCCGGACGGTATTGCGGCATAACATTCAGATAAGTATTGCGGGAAATTTCATTCGCCAGAAAATGAAAAACCTTTCTGGAATCCTCGAGCATTCCAGGCATTACCAGGTGACGAACCAACAAGCCTCGCTGGGCAATTCCATTTTCAATAACTAAATCTCCCACCTGGCGATGCATTTCTTTAATGGCCTGCTGGGCAATGGTGCCATAATTGTCCACTGCGGTATATTTTGCTCCCAGTTCATCATTAAAGAATTTGAAGTCCGGCATATAAATATCCACCAGCCCTTCCAGCAATTGTAAACTTTCCAGGCTGTCGTACCCGCCGGAGTTATAGACCAGCGGTAGAGTCAGGCCATTCCGAGCTGCCAGATGTAAGGTTTCGATAAGTTGGGGAACGATATGGCTGGGAGTCACGATATTGATGTTGTGGCAGCCGCTCTGCTGCAGTTTCAGCATCAATTTTGCAAATCGTTGGATACTCACCGGCCGGCCGGAAAGCAAATGGCTGGTATCATAATTCTGGCAGAACAGGCAGAGCAGATTGCAGCCTCCGATAAAAATAGTTCCCGATCCATAACGTCCGACCAGCGGAGCTTCTTCGCCAAAATGGGGAAAATAGCTCGAGATGATCGGATCATATCCGCTGCGGCATTCACCCAGTTCTCCTGCCAGACGGTTCACCCGGCACTGGCGGGGACAGACCCGGCAGGAGAGAAACAGTTTTTTCGCCTGTTCAATTTTTTCTGGAAATTGATTTTTCTGCAAAAGATCGAGATATGCCGGGAAAGAATCAGCCATTTAAAAATCGGGCAGGATTTTAAAATAGTTTGATAGTTATCATCTTTTTAATTCTCATCAGTGGAGAATTTCCCTGATCAGGACCTCCGTTAACTCATTAGTGGTAGCCGTTCCTCCCATATCGGGAGTGAGGTGCTGCCGTTCGGTGAGCAATACAATCACGGCATGTTTCAGGTGATTGGCAGCAGTTTCTTCACCCAGGTAACGGAGCATTAGTTCAGCCGAGAGGATCAGTGCCAGCGGATTGGCAATATTTTTCCCGGCAATATCCGGGGCGCTGCCATGCACTGCTTCAAACACTGCCAGATCTTCGCCGTAATTTACTCCCGGAACCAGACCCAGTCCGCCCACCAGACCGGCGCCCAGGTCGCTGATAATATCACCGTAAAGATTGGTCATCACCATCACATCAAATTGTTGGGGGCGCATTACCATCTGCATTGCACAGTTATCAACGATGATCTCTTTATACTGAATATCTGGATAGTTTGCAGCCACAGTCCGGCAGCATTGCAGAAACAATCCGTCACTTTTTTTCATGATGTTGGCCTTATGAACCGCCTGCACGGTCTTTCGTTGATATTTCCTGGCATATTCAAAAGCAAAGCGGGCAATTCTCTCCGAAGCGGTACGGGTGATGATTTTAAGGGTCTGCGCCACTCCCGGAGCGATATCCTGCTCCAGGCCAGAATAGACATCCTCGGTGTTCTCCCGCACGATCACCATATCCACATTCAGATAACGCTCGCTGATCCCGTATTTAGAATTGATGGGACGAACATTGGCAAAGAGATTGAGTTGCTTGCGCAACGCTACATTCACACTCTGAAATCCTTCTCCCACTGGAGTGGTCACCGGTCCTTTCAGCGCTACTTTATTTTGTTTGATGGATTCCAGCACCTGCTCCGGCAAGGGTGTCCCATATTTTTTTATCGCCTCAGTTCCGGCTTCCACTATTTCCCATTCGATCTCAGTTCCGGCGGCTTCAATCACCTGCCGGGTGGCCTGGCATACTTCGGGTCCTATACCGTCTCCGGGGAGAAGGGTAACGCGATGTTTCATGATTGCTCCTGATCATTGATTTCAATATTATGTAATTGACAATTTAATGGCAGACTCAATTTTTCTATAATAAAAAATCATAATGATCTTACTTATGATTTGGCAAAGTATCTAAACTTCACATTAAACAGCAATATTCATTAACCAGTCATCATTTTTAGAGTTAAATTTTACCTGGATTTTGATGCCTAAAATATTTAGCACTTTACATCTAAATTGTTAAATATTTAAAATAGGCTTTTATCCAGCAGATGCATAAAACGCAAACTCACAAACTTACCTGTTATAAGCTTTATCCTTCATTATAATTTCTCAACTATTACCTGAAAGGAATTCCTATGAAAAAAAGAATTACCTTTTTGATTTTGGGGATGCTGCTGGTTTTTTATTCCGCCGGTTATAGCGGTGTCTGGCAGCGGGAGGTGGTGGACAGCACCGGTACCAGCAAGGGGTGGTATTGCTCTCTGGCTTTGGACAGTAATAATGAACCCCACATTGCCTACTATGACGGGGATAATTATGATTTGCGTTATGCCTATATTG
>MESS01000098.1:21208-22415 GCA_001771055.1 Caldithrix sp. RBG_13_44_9 | reverse complement strand
AGCATTGGATATGTCGGTTTATACTGTAGTCTGGCGCTGGATGCAAATGACCGGCCGCACATTGCTTATCAAAAAGGTTTGGATATCACAGCCATGACCGATGTAGGGCTGAAATACGCTACCCTCACCGATACCGGTTGGTCAAAAGTGTACCTGGATTCTACCCGCTTTGGAATTGTCGATATGTTTTGTTCTCTTGCCATCAGCCCGGATGGTACCATTTGTATCTCTTATATAGATCTATTGTCAGCCATGCTAAAATTTGCATATAAAATAGATGATAACTGGACTCTGGTTGAGATAGATTCTACCCAACTGATGATTTCTTTTTGCAAACTAGTATTTAAAAGTGATGGAACACCAGTAATTGGGTATTTTGATAATAATGAGTATTACATAAATATTGCCTCATTGAGGGCAGATGACTCAACCTGGGTGATCACCAGAATGCCCTTTTCCTACTTTCCCATCCGATTTCAGAGCTATTACAACTTAGATATTGACAGCCATGATAATATTCATGTGTCATTTTGGCCAATAGAAGGTTTATTCTATTATAAATATGCTTTTTATGACTGGTACAACTGGCAGCAAGATACTGTATGTCAGCCTGTCTGTCCCGCATCATTGAAAGTAGATAATAATGATATACCTTCAATTGCGACAGCAGGAGGTTCAGAAGCCGATTATGTACTTTTTAAAAAAGAAAACAATCAATGGACCTATAGCATAATCGATAACGAGGTGGAAGAAGGGAGGTATTTATCTTTACAATTCGATAATCTAAACTATCCTCATCTGGCAGTCCAGGGTAAACCAGAATATTCGAAGGTTGATGAGGCTCTCATGTACTATAGATATTGGCCTGGTTCTCCTCAGATTGCATTACCAGAAGCTTCACATGATTATGGAACCGTATGGATCCAGAGTTACAGTGACTGGAACTGTCCGGTGACCAATACTGGAGAAGGCCCCCTGATCATCACCGATCTTGAATTCCAACCTGCCGAAAACAGTTTTGAGATCATTAATACTCCGTTACCAATATATATCCAACCGTTAGATACTGCCTATATTGAAATCCGCTTTCACCCCGAATTGGCACAAAATTACCAGACTGCTCTAAACATTCATTCTAATGACACTCTTAATCCTCTGGTTTCTTTGAACCTGACGGGACAGGGAACTTCCAGTGGGAATACCGGAA
>MESS01000098.1:12843-21181 GCA_001771055.1 Caldithrix sp. RBG_13_44_9 | reverse complement strand
ATTACGATCAGGCCAATGGGTATTTGAAATATAATATTCCACTGGTAGATGGCCGAGTTACGGTGTATCAAAATTCTCAAATAGTCTCCGGCCCACATCTTACTCCGCTAAACGGTATATTAAACCTTAATGCCTTGCCAGTCGGAAATCTGTTATTCCGTTTGGAAAAAGATTTCACCCTACCTGATGGGATCACCCTGGAACACATCACCATGAACAAAACCCTGGAGATAGGACCGGGATTGAATTCCAATACTCTGGTGTTTCCGGAGTCATTGATAGTGTATAAATTCGATTTGATCCACGAATTGACCCATATCGAAGGCGAATATTTTGGCATCCCGGTAAACTATTCCTATGCTAATAGTGAAGAGGAAATCAAAGCACTCCTGCAAGCCTGGAATACTAACCTTCCCAATCAAGTAGCGGAAAATCTGGCCAGATTAATTCTGGTCGAAAAAATGGTTCAGGATCTTTTCAATGATGCCACCAGTGCTGGTTACGAATCAATGTTAGATCTGGGCGATCTCATCGGATTTATTTTTTATGCAGATAGTTGGGGAGGAAACATCATTAGACTTCTTTTAGCTCTTTTAAAAAGTATTTTGGGGGATACCAGTGCATTGGCGAACGAGCTCTTGATGTTATTTATGAAAGAAATGATAAAATTAGCCATTTTGGATGGTATTACTGAGGCCATCGATCAAGTGGCGGCTCTTTTCCCCGATCCAGGCCCGGAAATAATAAGAACCGGCTGGAATCTGATTAAATCTCAGTATTACGGCCTGATAGGGGGTGCACCGTTCGGTGATAATGACTGGGGAGCAGCCAAGGAAGCAGTATTCCAAATCCTGGAACACCCATTTTTCCAATTGATTTATATCGATCTGTTATCCAGCTCCACCCTGGATGCAGCAAGAACTCATTCAGAAAACCTGAATTACAATGGTGATTTTCATGATGCTCACTTAGAAGAATTTGAGTTTGTCGCCGATAAACAAAATGAATTGGAACTTTTAACCGATGTGGCGAGTGGATTCCGCTTCACCGCTAATCTGTTCATGGTCACCGCAAACATCTTCGAATGGCTTGGTGATTTAATGCCTGGTGCTGTTGGATCATTTCTGCAGCAAGTCAGTTTCTGGTCTAAAATAAGTGCCTATGCAGGTGTTGTTACTGCATTTGGAGTTGCTGCCGGCGGATTTTTCTCCACACCCACTGACATGGAGGATAAGGTGGACGACATCTATTTACCTGACAATACCTTCATCTCAAAACATTTATTAAGCCATGTCGTTTATCCCCGTTCAAAGATAAGCAATGAACAATTAGTCCACCTTAAAAATACCTTATATCAGAGTGTCGGTGCATACGATTCAATGATAGTGGAAATCAAGCAGAATCTGCAGAATGGAAGTTCCATACAAGCAGTCAGACAGCTAAAAGATCTCTGGCAGAGCGAAGCTCAGTTAAAGAATACTTATAAAGCTACAGCTGCCCCGGTCTATGCCGTAGCATATGAAGCCAAAGACAGTATCGCTTCTTTTACTGAAATGTATGACTCCTTGCGCAACTATGGTGCATATGCGGTTGAGGATCGCATTCTCAGCTATATCTATGTAGTAGGAGGTGCCATCGATAGCAGTCAGCAGGTACAGAATATGGTTTTCACTCAACTGGATCAGACTGTTCAATTGAACCATCAGTATGCTGACCAGATCAGTTTGACTCTGGATACCGTAACTGCTCATTTGGAAATTCCAGCAGTAGTGCTGGTCAATTATACCTATCAGGAAAAATTGAGATTGGAAAAAGAAGAGAGCAGTATTATAAGTGTAAGAGTCAAAAATGTCGGTTCACTGACGGCTGACCAGATCAGCATTGTTATCAAAACTAATGATGCTCTGGCCATAACTGGCCAGGATAGTATTTATCTTGGCTCACTTGATCCGGGAGAAGAATCGAATTTATACACCTGGACAGTAAGCGTTTTCAATCAGCAAAATCCCGAAGGAATCTGGGATGTTCTGCTGTACTCCAGCAATGCTAAAACGTATTCTGCCAGCGGCGCAATCGGCATCGCACAAGCTGAATCACCAAGTACCGGTGGTAAACTTTCCAATGAGAACATCTATAACTATCCCAATCCGGTCAATCCGGATAAAGAACCCACCACCCTGCGTTACAGTCTGGAAAAATCAGCTAATGTCACTATCAAAATTTATGATGCCGGTGGTAACCTGGTACGGATCTTGATAGATGCAGTTCCCCAGCTGGCTCTGGAGGAGCAGAGCATTGAATGGGATGGAAAGAACGGGGATGGAAAAATGGTAGCCAATGGAGTCTATCACTTTGTGATCGAAACTTCCCAGGATGAGCGGGCCGTTGGAAAAATTGCAGTGTTAAGATAAAAGGAGCAGACCATGAGAACATTATCATTGATCATAATCAGCTTAATCAATACTTCGATGCTTTTTGCCGGGGAGGAATCAGGGGGATACGCCGGCAGTTTTCTGCAATGGGGAGTTGGTGCCCGGGCGATTGCCATGGGAAAAGCCTTCACCGCCATCGCCAATGACGGTTCGGCTATTTACTGGAATCCGGCCGGATTAGCGCAGATATCTACCCGCGAGTTTAGTGCGATGCATGCATTGATATTTGAAGATCGTGCACAAAATTTTATCGAATTTACTTATCCTATTTCCCCATTTTCCATAAGCGCTGGCTGGATGCGATTCGGAGTTAACGATATTCAGGAGCGAAGTCCCAATGGTGAACTCCTCGGGAAATTTGATGATTCAGAAAATCTATTCTTACTCGGCTCAGGTTATCAGTTGCTTTCCAAACCGACTTTCAAACTGGATGTCGGATTAACCGCTAAATATTTTTATCATTCGCTGCATGAATACCATGCCAGTGGATATGGAATCGATCTGGGAGTGCTTTCCTACTTTCATCTCACTGGATTGGTGGAGCGGATAGGGATCGGGGCAGCCGTGCAGAACCTGGGGGCTAAATTGAAATGGAACACCGAAAGTAATCATGAGGATAATATCCCTACTGCCTTCAGATTGGGCGCAGCAGTTCACATTAAACCGATACCTTTTAAAATTGCAATGGATATCGAGAAGAAGGAGAACCAGGACCTGCGAATTCATGCCGGTGCTGAATACTGGATTCGTATGCTGGCATTACGAGCAGGATTAAATCATGAAAATTTCACAGGAGGGGCAGGCTTGGTCCTGAAATTGGGGTCGGTAGGATTTGTTCTGGATTATGCATTAACAACCGATGAGATCGCGAATAATCCTTTGCATTTCTTCTCGCTGATCTTTCGATTTTGAAAGACAAGAAATATTCAGCGGCCACAGTTCTATCACTTTAGATCTGAAGCGGCCGCCTTATCTAAATACCAGTACAACTCACCTTTTAGAGGTTGGACTGCCGCTGCCGGATAGTTGCTGACAGAAGGTCTTTGCTTCAAGATATCTGCTACTACTCTGCTTTTGGAGACACCAGTCACTAAAAAGGCAATCTTCCTGGCCTGGTTGATCAATGGCAGGGTAAAGGTAAGCCGCGGCTGGCCGCTGCCGGGATGGATGACAGCTGCACAAATTTTATCCCTGATCTGCAGACTGTCCGAACCGGGAAACAGCGAGGCGGTGTGACCGTCCTCTCCCAGACCCAGAAAGATCCAATCGAATTGAGGCAGGCCATCTTCGCCAGCCGGCACTTCCTGTCTGATTAGTGCCATATATTTTTCTGCCGCTTCTTCAGCCGGGATCTCGCCCTCCATCCGGAAGATATTCTGCGCGGGAATTGGCAGTTCATCCAGTAGTAATCTTTTCGCCAGACCGTAATTACTCTGGGGATGATCCGGCGGCACCATCCGCTCATCACTCCAGAATAGTTTCACGCACCCCCAGTCCAGCCGCTGGGAATAGAGCGATAGTTCGCGGAAAAGTAGAGCCGGGGTACTGCCGCCGGAAAGGGCTAATGTCATCATCTCGGCACTGTTATATTTCTTCTGCAGTTCGGCTAAAAATTCAAAGGCCAGCTCACGGGCGAGTTCTTCCGGGGAAGAAAAAATTTTCAAGTTGGTCGGCATATGTTATTCCAATCAAACGATATTCATGTGCCAATATAACATCATAACTCTCTGCACTGATATAATGATTTTTAACTACACTCATCATACCAAATCATTAATCATCTATGATGATCTATTCATTTGCAGAATATTTTTTGTCTACGATAATAAAACGTCTATGACGTTTCAGTCCTTTAGTACTGATAGTTCTATTATTGACCTCGTAGAGGATTAATAAAGAACTGGAAGATTGCGTAAGATTGCTTCTCCCGCCAAGGCGGGATCGCAATGACAGGTCATGTAAAGTAAATAAGCTCAATTTATAATTCGCAATATATTCCGTCGTCTGACAGATTCTTACAGGGCTGACGCCAATCCTCGTCAGGATCAGTAAATAAATTCCGGGCTTCCACCGGTCCCCAGGTACCGGCCGGATAGCCATAGATCTTATTATCCGGATTTTCCTTCCAGGCCCGGAGGATCGGTGCTACAAAATTCCAACAGGCCTCCACTGCATCGGCCCGGGCATAGAGGGTGGCATCTCCCAGCATACAATCCAGCAGCAGACGTTCATAGGCATCTGGCAGATAGACATCGGACAGATCAGAGTAATGAAAATCCATATTCACTTCCCGGATCTCAAATCCTGCTCCCGGTTTCTTCATGCCGAATTTCAGTAAAATTCCTTCATCAGGTTGGATGCGGATGATCAGCTGATTACCGGCCGAATAACTGGTATACTGGCTGCGGAAGATGCGATGGGGAGTCTTCTTGAAATGAATAACGATTTCGGTAACCCGGGTCGGCATCCGCTTGCCGGTACGGATGAAAAAGGGCACTCCTCCCCAGCGCCAGTTATCAATAAAAAATTTCATTGCCACAAAAGTCTCCGTGCGGGAATCAGGTGCCACATTGGGCTCTTCACGATATCCAGCAGCCTTCTGCCCTCTGATGGTTGAGGCGACATATTGGCCGCGAACCACCTGCTGCGCCACCTCTTCCGGTCCAATCGGCCGCAGCGACTCGAAAACTTTGATGGTTTCATTGCGAACACTGTCGGCATCATACAATGAGGGAGATTCCATGGCGATGAGCCCGACGATCTGCAAAAGGTGATTCTGTACCATATCCCGCAGGGCACCGGAATGATCGTAATACCCGCCGCGATTTTCCACCCCGATATGCTCCACTGCCGTCACTTCCACATGATGGACATAATTACGGTTCCACAGTGGTTCGAAGATCCCATTGGCAAACCGGAAAGCCAGGGTATTCTGTACTGTTTCTTTTCCCAGGTAATGATCGATCCGGTAAATTTGATCTTCGTTAAAAAATCTCTGCAGTTTCTTATTCAACTGAATAGCTGACTCCAGATCGTATCCAAACGGTTTTTCAACAACGATGCGTTTCCAGCCAATGTTTTTACTCTGTTTGTGCAAACCCTGGGCCGCCAGACTGCTGGCGATCACCTCATACATGCTGGGAGGTGTGGCCAGATAAAAAATATAATTACCAGAGATTTGCCGCTCCACATCCACCTCCTGCAGACGGGATTTCAGCAGGGCATAGTCTTCCGGAGCCTTGGTATCAATGCTCTGATAATACAGTAATTTGATAAACTCCTGGAGGGTTTCTTTTTCAAGCGTAATTTTACCAGCAAATTCTTTCAGATCTTTCATCATCTGATCGCGAAAGGTCTGGTCAGAATAATTGGTCCGGCTTATTCCCAGCACGGCAAAATTCCGGGGTAACAGTTGCTGGCGAAAGAGATCATACAACGCTGGAATCAGTTTCCGTTTGGTGAGATCCCCCGATGCGCCAAAAATAATTAACAGACATCTTTCTGGACTGGTCATATTTTCCTCAAAAAAGTATTAAGCAATGGTAGAAGTATGGAAAGTATTTTTCTGCCAGCAAATAAATTGCGTCAGATAATTCGATAGTATAATGACCGAGATGCCCATGAGGAACGATTTCTTCATTGCTATCTTTTGACTGAATCCTTACAACTATTAAATTTCAGAATAGATTATGTAGCCGATGAGAATTCTTTTTGCTTGGCATTGATACTTTTCATCAATTCTATGAAGGGATCGATGAATTTCTGAATGCCTTCATTTTCCAGCTGCTGGGTGACAAAGTCCAGCTGGATGCCCAGCTTTTTGAGCAGTCGCAGGTCATTCCGGGCCTCTGCCAAATTTTTCTCGACTGAGCGGGACTGCAATTGGCCATGATCAGCGAAGGCGGTAATGGTCTCTTCCGGCATGGTATTCACGGTATTTTCACCGATCAACGGTTCCACATACATCACATCATTGTAACCCGGGGTCTTGGTGCTGGTGCTGGCCCACAACGGCCGCTGCACTTTTGCTCCCTTCTTTTCCAATTTCTTCCAGCGGGGGGTGCTGAAAATCTTTTTAAAACTCTGATAAGCCATCCTGGCATTAGCCACCGCCATTTTCCCCATTAACTGTTTGGGTAGTGAGGCTGCACCCGCCGGATCTTCCGGAAGCAGGTGGTGACTCAGCAGCTGATCCACCAGTACATCCATCCGGCTGATAAAAAAACTGGCTACTGAGGCCACTCTGGTTACATCTCTTCCTTCGGCTGCCCGCCGTTCCAATGCCTTGATATAAGTTTTGGCCACCGCTTCATACCGTTTCACTGCAAAAAGCAGAGTGACATTAACATTCACTCCTTCACACAGCATCTGCTCAATGGCCGGTAATCCTTCCAGGGTGCCAGGGATCTTGATGAAGCAATTGGGTCGGTTCACGGCTTTATATAAACGACGAGCTTCTTCAATAGTCGCTTCAGTATGGCGCGCCAGATAGGGCGAGACTTCCAGGCTGACGAATCCATCCACTCCCTGTGAACTGTCATAAACCGGCCGGAACAGGTCACAGGCATCCTGCACATCTTTTATTGCCAGTGCCTCGAAAATTTTGGCAGTATCGCTGCCGTGATGCAGCAGCTGCCGGATCTGCTCATTATAATCGCTGCTCTTCGAAATGGCCTTATTAAAGATCGCAGGATTGGAGGTCATTCCCCGCAGTCCCTCTTCAGTGATCCGCCTTTTTAGCTCCCCGGACTGGATCATCTTGCGGGTCAAATTATCGATCCAGTAACTCTGTCCCAGATCTATCAGTTTTAATAAAGGATTCATATTTTATCTCCTGTAGTAATTCCAAAATTTATTTGGGAAAATCTCATAGCATATTTTTAACCTTTTCCACAATATTGTCAGCCGTCAAGCCATACTGTTTATAGAGCTCTTTATAAGGCGCACTGGCCCCGAATTTTTCTATCCCCAGAATTTCTCCACGCTGACCCACCCATTCCCGCCAGCCCATGGGAGACCCGGCTTCCACTGCCAGGCGTGCTTTGACCCGGCGCGGCAATATTTTAATACGATAGTTAGTAGACTGTTCCCGGAAAAGTTCCCAGCTGGGCATGCTCACCACCCGCGCATCGATATTTTCCTGCCAGAGTTTTTGCTGAGCCTCCAGCACCAGCTGAACCTCCGAACCGCTGGCAATCAAAATGACCTGCGGCAATCTTTGCTTTTCTTTGGAAAGAATATATGCACCTTTTGCAACCCCAGCGGCATCCCCCAATTTTTCCTGATCAAAAATCGGCAGATTCTGGCGGGAGAGCACCAGCATGGTTGGTCCATGTTTCCGCTCAATGGCCACCCGCCAGGCCTGAGCTGTTTCGTTGGCGTCAGCCGGACGGATGAGACACAGATGGGGCATCGCACGCAGCGATGCCAGGTGTTCGATGGGCTGATGAGTCGGACCATCTTCCCCCAGTCCGATCGAATCGTGGGTCATCACATAGATCAGCGGCAATTCCATCAGAGCCGCCAGCCGGATGGCCGGCCGGGCATAATCGGTAAATATAAAGAAGGTAGAAACAAACGGCCGGATCCCGCCGTGCAGGGCCATTCCGGAGGCCACTGCGCACATGGCATGCTCGCGGATACCCCAGGCGATGTTGCGCTGCTGATACTGTCCTTTCAAAAAATAACCGGAGCTGTCTATCAGGGTACGGGTGGAAGGAGACAGGTCACCACTGCCGCCAATCAGCCAGGGAATCTTTGCAGCGATGCTGTTAATGACTTTAGCAGAAGCCGAACGGGTAGAACTGGCAGGACTATCAGATTTAAACACCGGAATTACTTTGTCCCAGCCTCGCAGCAAATTATTCTGCAGAGCGGCTTCCAACTGTTTCGCCAGATCAGGATGA
>MESS01000098.1:12659-12820 GCA_001771055.1 Caldithrix sp. RBG_13_44_9 | reverse complement strand
TTCCTGCCACTCCTGTTCTTTTTTGGCACCATCCGCTGCTGCTTCCCGGATATGTGAAAGGACTCCTTCCGGAACCAGGAATTTTTCTTCTTCCGGCCAGCCATAAAAGCGTTTGGTCAGTTTTATCTCTTCCTCACCCAGCGGAGCACCGTGTACTTCCG
>MESS01000098.1:9686-12586 GCA_001771055.1 Caldithrix sp. RBG_13_44_9 | reverse complement strand
ATTGCGGGCGTTTTCCAAAGCCCGGAAAATCACTTCCAGATCATTGGCGGCATCACCAATATTCTGCACCTGCCAGTGGTAAGCCTCAAATCGTTTGGTCACATCATCCGAGTAGGTGAGATCCGTTTTACCTTCGATGGTGATATGATTATCATCATAGATCCAGATCAGTTTACCCAGTCCGAAATGTCCGGCCAGGGAGGCTGCTTCATGGGAGGCTCCTTCCATCAGATCGCCATCACTGCAGAAGGCATAAGTAAAATGATCGATAATATTAAAATTCTCCCGGTTATAAACCGCCGCCAGATGGGCTTCGGCCATGGCCATGCCGACCGAATTCATCAGTCCCTGCCCCAATGGACCGGTGGTGGTTTCCACGCCGGGGGTAAGTCCATACTCCGGGTGGCCGGGTGTTTTACTCCCCCACTGCCGGAAATTTTTCAGATCATCCAGCGATACCTCGTAACCACTCAGATAAAGCATGGCATATAACAGCATGGAGGAATGACCATTGGATAAAATAAAACGATCCCGGTTCAACCAGCGGGGATTCTGCGGATCAAATCTCAGGAAACGTTTCCAGAGTACATAAGCCAGAGGCGCCAGAGCCATCGGCGTTCCGGGATGTCCGGAATTCGCTTTCTGAACCGCATCCATACTCAGGGTGCGGATAGTATTAATGGTCAATTCTTCAATCGACATTTGGTTGAGTCGGTCCATAAGGTTCGCTCCTGTGGAGGTTAAGAATCAAAAATTTACTTATTGGGCATAGCCTATTGTTTAAACGCGGGGCTACGAAATTCATATTAATATTAGACTCTGGTATTTAAAATATTTTCTCATCAAACCGATTAAAAGATCCCTTCGTCCAGCTATCTCTGGACTCGGAATGACATCAAAAATATCCTTTCGCCTATTTCGGTGAGGCAGTATTATCCATCTCCTTTTCCGGATTCAAGAACAGAGTCTGAGTGGGATAGGCAAATGTAATCCCCTGTTCCTGAAAACGTTTGAAGATCTCAAAATTGATGGTTTGCTGGAGATCCATGTGGAGATTAAAATCGGGATCCTTTACCCAGTAAACAATTTCAAAATTCAATGAAAAATGGCCATATTCTTTAAAATGAGCTCTTTCGAATCTCACCTGCTCTTTTGCCTCGATGATTTCCCGGATTATTTGGGGTATGGCCTGCAGTTTTTCCAGTGGGGTCTGATAGATCACTCCCAGTGTGAGCAGCACGCGACGTTCATACATCCGCTTAAAATTACGGATGCGGCTTTTTAAGAGATCACTGTTGGAAACGATCAGCTGTTCACCAGACAGACTGCGCAGGCGGGTAGTTTTCAGTCCGATATGTTCCACCGAGCCCATAAGAGTATCCACAATAATAAAATCCCCAATCACAAAGGGTTTATCCATGACGATGGAAAGAGAGGCAAACAGGTCACCCAGAATATTTTGCATGGCCAGAGCAACGGCAATACCGCCCACCCCCAGGCCGGCCACCAAAGCGGTGATATCAATTCCCAAATTGTCCAGAGTCAGTAAGACAATCACCGACCATAAGATGATCCGCAATACAAATCCCAGCGCCGTAAAGCTGGTCACGCTGGCGGCATCCTCCTGCATGCGCTGTTTGCGATAACGATCCACCCCGTACTGAATGATGCTGTTGCCCCAAATTGCACTCTGCAGCAGCAGACTGACAATGATCAATTTTCCCAGCAGGATTTTAATTTTGTCAGGAAGGGTGACAAAAAGCGAGCCGATGTAAAGGGAAAAAACCAGCAGAATCAGACCACTGATCTTTTGAAATAAACCAGCGATCAGATCATCAATATCCGTTTTCGTTTTCCTGGAAATTTTTAAGATCCGGTGATGAAGCAGGCGGGTGAGGAGACACAGGACAATAAAGGAAACAATTACTGCAGCCAGTGCATAGATCCAACTTTCAAGGGAATTATTAAAAAAGATTCGATCCAGCAAGATTCAGATTACCTCCTTTTCAATCAACTTTATTTTGCTACCGATAACAGCAGATAAGATGGTCTTTGCTTCTGTCAGATTTTTTCAATAAAATTATAACCATCGATCTTAAAATTAATTTTTAAGATAACAAAAAAAGCGGATTTCAGCAAGTTGTGAAAAGATTATTACCAAACAAATTGAACATCCACTCCCTGACAGATATTGTCCGCCCTACCCTGCTGGTGCGAGAAGAACGGGCGCGACTGAACATTCATCACATGAGTAGTAAAGCCCGCCGGAGCGGGATTATCTTCCGGCCGCATTTCAAAACCCACCAGTCAGTGCAGATTGGAGAATGGTTTCGAGCAGAGGGAGTGGAACAAATAACAGTGTCCTCACTGCAAATGGCGGAATATTTTGCCCGGCACGGCTGGAAGGATATAACCGTCGCTTTCCCGATCAATATCAGGGAGAAAAAGCTGATCCAGGAATTGGCCCGCGAGATCCGGTTACAATTGCTGGTGGAGTCCGAAGAAACGGTTCATTTTCTGGATGAAACCAGCAAAACACCCCTGAAACTCTGGATAAAGGTCGATGTCGGTTATCATCGCAGCGGTATCGGCTGGGATGACGATAATCGTCTGATGAAACTGGCCGGGTTGATCCGGAAAACTTCCCGCCACACTCTGGAAGGTTTATTGACCCACGCCGGGCATTCCTACCATGCCCGAGGTAAAACGCAACTGTTGGAAATTTATCGTGATTCTGTTCAAAAACTGAACCATGCCAGAAACATTCTGGTTTCGGCTGGAATTGCTCCACTGAAAATTTCCTATGGTGATACCCCTACCTGCAGCGCAGTTGAACAATTCCAAGGTGTTGATGAAATCCGTCCCGGTAATTTTGTATTCTATGACATCATGCAGCTGCA
>MESS01000098.1:7286-9649 GCA_001771055.1 Caldithrix sp. RBG_13_44_9 | reverse complement strand
CTGGTTTGCCCGGTAGTGGCTAAACACCCTGAACGGCAGGAACTGCTGATCCATGGCGGCGCAGTACATTTTTCCAAAGAATTCATTCTGGATGAACAGGGCCAAAAAATTTTCGGCTGCCCTGCTTATTTCGATGGTCAAACCTGGGGACCGTTGATTGCAGACAGCCGGGTAACTGCTCTTTCGCAGGAGCATGGGATCATCAAAGCTAATCCCAACTTACTCCATAAGGTAAAACTGGGTGATCTACTGGCAATTGTACCCATTCATTCCTGCCTGGCCATGGACCTGATGGGTGATTTCGTGGTGATTTAAAAATCTATTGATTTTCTAAAAATTTTTCCCGGGAGTGAATTCTTAAATTAACAAATCTTACATGAATGTAAGTTTTTGTATTTTGTATTTTGTATTTTGTATTTTATTTCTCTTCCCCAATTTTCACCAAAATTAAATTCCTTTCTGCAGACATTTTTATATCTTTATTGCCCTATTTGACTGCATTTCCTAATTTGCCGGAAAAAGAATCTGAATTTCAGTTTAGCTGATCATTCTTGGTCTATCTTCAATAATTCTGTGCTGCGGTATTTAACCCTAACCTTTCAGGAGAGATTTAATGATCAAAACCCCGCTGGATGGAAAGATCGTCCGTCAAAAGATCAATGAGATGAAAGTGAAATCAGTTGGACTGGCCAGCATCCGCGAGCTGAATCGTATCGTCAGCAATATCGAAGCCACCACCGGCCAGAAATTTATCCGGATGGAGATGGGAGTACCGGGACTCGATCCGCCGGAAATTGCGGTACAATCAGAAATTGAAGCCTTAAAAAAAGGAGTAGGATCAAAATATCCTCCCTTTGATGGCATCCCGGAATTGAAAACCGAAATCTCTCGCTTCGTCAAACTTTTTATGGACATCTCCGTTAATCCAGAAGGCTGTTTCCCCACGGTGGGGGCCATGCAGGGATGCTTCCTGGCAATGATGGTCACTTCATGTTTTAAAAAGGGTAAGGAGAAAATCCTGTTCATCGATCCTGGCTTCCCGGTGAATAAAAAGCAGGCCCGGGCCTTGGGACTGCAGAGCGAGCATTTTGACATCTACAATTACCGTGGAGAACGGCTGCGGTCAAAGCTGGAGAGCTATCTGAAAAAAGGTGATTTCGCCGCGCTGATGTATTCCAATCCCAATAATCCCTCCTGGATTGTCTTTACCGAAACTGAACTGAAAATTATTGGTGAGCTGGCTACCAAATACGATGTGGTGGTCATGGAAGATTTGGCCTATTTTGGAATGGATTTCCGTAAGGACTATTCGCAGCCAGGTAAACCACCTTTTATCCCTACGGTAGCCCGTTATACCGGAAATTATATTCTGATCATTTCCAGCTCAAAATCTTTCAGCCTGGCAGGACAGCGCATTGGGATGACGGCCATCTCCAATACTTTATTCACTTCCACCGGGGACAACCTTCTGAACTATTTCGACAGCAACATGTTTGGCCGAGCTTATATTTTCAGCGGGATATATACCCTGAGTTCAGGAGTCTCTCACAGTGCCCAATTTGGATTATTAGCTTTATTGAAAGCTTCCAACGATGGGGATTTCAACTTCCTGGAACCGGTGAAGGAATATGCCCGCCGGGCTAAAGTGATGAAAAAATTGTTTTTGGAGAACGGGTTTAAGCTGGTATATGACATGGATGAGGACCAGCCAATTGCCGATGGATTCTATTTTACGATTTCCTTTCCGGGATTTTCCGGAGAAGAACTGGTAGAAGAATTACTATTCTACGGGATCAGCTCTATTTCTTTGGCCATTACCGGCAGCGACCGGCTGGAAGGGATCAGGGCCTGTGTTTCCTGGACCGATTCATCCCAGTTCCCGGTCCTGGAAAAACGCCTGCAGCAGTTTAGGACAGACCACGAAAGTGGTTTCCGGGCAAGAGAGGTCTATAGTACTGTAAAATAGACGACTTGTAGATAGTTGGCAGTTAGCAGTTGGCAAGTTAACAGTGGGTAGTTGGTAATAAATAATTAATAATTTATAGTTTATAGTTTATTATGGTGATCCGAAATAAATCTAATTTCATAGTACATGGATTCTTAATTATAATGACATATTTTTGATGCAGATGAGAAACATGTAACTTTAGGTACTTTTAAATAGGGTAGTGCATTTTTATGAGAGAGTATCCTGGTTCAAAAAAGCCTTAACTTCAATCATATTAGGACAAAGCTTTACGATCAGCAAATACATCAGCAGCCTATTACCAGAAGACTTTTCGATTGGGTTTGATTCGATTTAATTTTTGACCTGGTAGAGGTCATAGTATTGTAGAAAACATATTCCCTCCAACATTTTCAAA
>MESS01000098.1:5511-7270 GCA_001771055.1 Caldithrix sp. RBG_13_44_9 | reverse complement strand
ATCAACAATACTAAAATGTCTACTACGATTCAGTTCCATCCTCCCTCCCGGCAATTACACCCTGGAAGCAAGGGGATTGTTTGCTAACAAGATCCATATCGGTAGTCTTCTCGAGACCCTGAGTGTGGCCTGATTGTAAAAAAGCCGTACTGCCTGGCGGGCGGTTCGTTTTTAACCATTACCCACACCGATATTTAGACTGCTATAATTTTTATAAAAAGACGGCAATATCTTCAAAAGAAATCATGGTTAGGTTTGGAGTAAATCATTATAATGTTTATGAGCATTAGATGGTAATATAAGGGAGCATTAGATGGTAATATAAGGGAGCGTTAGATGGTAATATAAGGGAGCATTAGATGGTAATATAAGGGAGCGTTAGATGGTAATATAAGGGAGCATCAGATGGTAATATAAGGAACCATTAGATGGTAATATAAGGGAGCATTAGATGGTAATATAAGGGAGCATTAGATGGTAATATAAGGGAGCGTTAGATGGTAATATAAGGGAGCATCAGATGGTAATATAAGGGAGCATCAGATGGTAATATAAGGGAGCGTTAGGTGGTAATATAAGGGAGCATCAGATGGTAATATAAGGGAGTACACATCGGTACTATTGGGAGCATACTCCGGTGATTTATATCGGCTGACAAGTGGAGTTTTGATCTGAGGATCCGGATATTGCCGGGAGTAAATCATTACCATATGTTGATATATTTACCACCATATGTTCTGTACTATGGTCAACGAAATAAGCCAAAAACAGAGTGAAGTAACTCTTGTCCAGCCGACGTTCAGATCAACTCACTCTGCTATGGATCTGAAAATAATTAAAATAATTTCGAGAGAATTATTATTTCTCTTTTGTGGTCGAAGATAGGATCGCAGAGTATTATTAACAGTTGACCATCAATTAGCGGAGAGTTTTCCATGATTCTGACTCTTTTGATTGTTGCGATCATTATTGGCATTTTCGGGTTGGCGGTGTTTGGAATGATCACCAGCGAGAAAAAACGACTGGCCCGGAAAAAAGAGTCCATACTGGCCCTAGGATTTCAGGCTATTGATAATCCCGATCCATCTCTTTTAACACATCTAATAGCCCTGTACACCAAACGTGAAAGTCAAAAACTGGCGCTACGCAATTTCTATCAGCGCCGTGAGAGTGAATCCCTGCTTTATCTCTATGAAGTGTGGAACGAATCCTCCGGTGACAATGATCTGCAGGAGAAATGGGGATTGGCGATTGCCTCTCCCTATCTGAATCTGCCCCGTTTCACACTGATCCCTAAAATCGATATGACTGGAAGGTTGGCCAGCCTGGTGAACCGTCTCCTCGAAAAAGTTACTGTTCAAGGAAATGTCAAAGTCGAGTTCACAGATCATCAGCAATTCTCCAGCCGTTATCTGGTAACCGGTAAAGATGAATCAGCTGTTCGGCAATTATTCAGCGACCGGTTATTGAAAAGACTGAGCGATACCAGTTATCTGCAGGCAGATGGTGATCAAAACTTTCTCACTTTCTCAAAATATGATCTGAAGCGAGCAAAACAGAAGGGAAAAATGGAAGACTTGGCCAACCGCCTCGAAGAAGCCCGCTCCTTTTTTAAATTGATGATGGAAGAAGCTGCCGTCCGTTGATTTACTAAAAAGTAACTGGCAATTTGAACTTATAATCTGCATGTTAAAGTTGGCAGTTGGCAGTAAGCAGTTGGCAAATAATAGGTAATAGTTTATAGGTAATAGGTTGTTCT
>MESS01000098.1:2427-5465 GCA_001771055.1 Caldithrix sp. RBG_13_44_9 | reverse complement strand
CTCCGCGCCTCTGCGCGAGACTCTCTTTTCTCTCCTCCCGCAGAGGCGCGGAGAACGCTGAGAAAGGACATCCATTATAAAAATCCACCGACCATGAAGGTCGGTGACTACCGTCTGAAAAATCTATTCACCTTATCAGAAAATTGGTATTACCTTTGCCAATAAAAAAAAATAAATTCATAAAGGAGGTCTTATGATAAAAAATATTTTTAATCTGGCAGTAATGGTTTCTATTTTACTTTTCATGATTCTCTCTAATGTTCAGGCTGAAAATCGGGAATTACAGACTGGCGCTTTCGAGGTAACTCATCAGTTAACGCTGCCCGGTTCACCAGAAAAAATCTTCGATACCGTTACCGGAGATATCAGCGGCTGGTGGGATCACTCATTCTCCGAAAAACCCAGGAAGTTCTATATCGAACCCCGACCGGGTGGAGGATTTTTCGAAATTTTCGATGAAGCTGGAAATGGGGTTAAACACGCTGAGGTCATTTTTGCCGGGCGCGGAAAAATCCTGCGCTTTGATGGACCGTTGGGACTTTCTGGTCACGCCGTTAAAGTGGTTACAACCTACACCTTTGAATCCGCCACTGGAGATTCAACTTTATTGAAAGTTACTGTCAACGCCGCCGGGGAAATGGAAGCCGGATGGGCTGAAACTGTCGATCGGGTATGGTATCATTTTCTGTTTGAGAAATTAAAACCTTATGTGGAAGGACTGGCAAAATAGATCTTGATCCAGCAAGCTATTTCCAGATGATGTTATCAATTTTCAAATTTTAATCTATAGTTGTCTTTGCGAGCGCCCGTCTGCCTGCCTGGTGCAGACAGGGACGGCCAGTCCGGCAAAGCTGTCCTGACGGGCGCAGCCGGACAGGGAGCGAAGCAAACTTGGCTATTGACACAGATTGCGTCGTCCGTCAGCCGACGGACTCGCAATGACTGACTTGAACTAATAATAAGAGATTTGATTTTTTGAGATCAGACTTATAAATAAAAAACCACCGCCCGGAGATATTCCGGACAGTGGTTTGATCTATATGAAATGAATGGGATTTTTATTTTTCAGTCGAGGCCAGCAAAGTACCTTCCATATACACCGGACGATTGCACTGATATAAAATGGCACAGATGCTCTTTCGCAGTTTGGGAGATCTTTCAAATTTAATAGCCCGTTCCAGGAATGAGAGTGCCCAACTGTTATTCATTTTGTATAAAGCCACCAGGGCCAGTTGTCGAACACGTTCATCAGGATGGCTGCGGTAGATACTCATCACTTCAAAAACTGCCTCATCCACCTGCAGTTGATCACTATAGCGGATAATGTTCTGTAAAACCGATTGTTTGAGTCCATCAGGACCATGCTTTAAGGCATACACCATATTCTGACTGGCCTTCTGCCATTTATCCGGTTGATCGCCAGCCAAACTGTTAGAATAAAAGAAAATGGAAAACATCAGAAAGGTTATCATCAAAACGGTTAGACGGGAAAACATGAGATTTCCTCTATATTTTTTGATCACCAAAACAGTCACAACATACGTGGTGAGCGAAGAATTTGTTGCTGGAAAATTTTGCATGATAGAAAATTTAGAGGATGTAAAGGAAATTAATGTCTGATGACCTTATACCTTATACCGCTATAACGTTTTTCCGGTATAACGGTATAGCGGCCTAGGGGTATAGTGTTACCGTTTTTCTTTTAACAAAGTTTCCAGCTCCTGTAGGAAGCCCAGTTGTCCGGAGACAATTTTTTCTCTAGCCTGTTGCAGAGTAAACCAGCCGGCGCGGTCAATCTCCGGAAATTCCTGCTGATGTCCGGATTTGGGCGGCCATTCCAGGGGGAAGGTATTGCTTTTGATAGCAGCCGGATCTGCCTCACCTTCCAGCGCCCAGATCTGAATGATCTTACCGCTTTTTTGTCTGATGGGCGAGAGAGGGAGAAAAAAGCCATCCAGATCATATCCGGTCTCTTCTTTAAATTCCCTCCTGGCTGCCAGCAAGGGATCTTCCCCGGCGGTGAATTCACCCTTGGGAAGGGACCAGGCTCCGGCATCTTTTTTAGCCCAGAAGGGACCGCCCGGATGAACCAGAAATACCTCCAGGATTTGATGGCGAAAATGGTACAATAAAATTCCCGCGCTGAGCCTCGGCATACAGAATATTCTTTTCTACAAATATAAAACATCTATGATGTTTTTTTGGTACCCAGACTAACATAAATTAATTCTTGACCTCGTAGAGGTCAAATTATTGTAGAAAAACAATACCACCCAAACCGTTTTAATCCTCGTAGAGGATTTATAATAATTTTCGATAATACACATCAACAGTTTGTTGATCATTTATGATGATCTATTATAGATGGGAATATTTTTTTCACCAATTTTATAAAACATCTACGATGTTTTATAAAATTCCATTATCATTTTGCCAGCGCCTTCAGGATAGCAGAGCGGGTCTGATATTTATCACATAACCTCCGGAATTCATCCCGGTTCAGCAATTGCTTTACATAGATCTCCGCACTCACTGGATAGATCAGGTCTTTATGGATACTTTCAAATTCCAGATCAACTTTTACCTTTTTACCTTTAGCATCGGTTATCGTCGCGATGGGCGGTTTTTTAAATGAAATTGTAAGCGGTTTCTGCGAATATCCCAGAACCACCCATACCCTGGTCATCTTGCGTTCGATATCGTAAAAGACCGGAACCATCATGCGAATATCGGATCCGACATCCGGATCATTTTTGAATGACCGGATCCAGTCCTCCGCCAGATTTTGATCTACGGCTCTTTGACGGATGTTCCTTTCCGGCAGTTGGGTGCCGATGTCCATTCCGATCTGCCGGGAGGCCACCAGATACGCACCGTAAAAGAGAGATTCTATTTCGGATAATTCTTCCAGTAAAGATTTAGAAATCTTACCCTCCGCAGTTAAACGCTGAACATTGCTTAAAGCAGTTTGTCCAAAGGACGTCATTAACAATTCGCGGATGAATCGATATGATCTGGCCCGCCGGAGGTAGTAGGTA
>MESS01000098.1:1614-2144 GCA_001771055.1 Caldithrix sp. RBG_13_44_9 | reverse complement strand
ATTTTTATAGGAGGAGAAGGCCTTTGGATCATTGCTCAATCCCCGGCCTAATATTTTAATTTTCAACTGGGAATCCATCGTCTGCTGCAGCAGGCGATCCTGCTGAAAAATTTTCTGCAGGGTATCATTCCAGGTGTAAAACCCTAGTGGTTTGGATTTCAATGGTTCAGAAAGAAAATCAGACTTTATGATGTCTGCCTGTTTTTGAATATCTTTTATCAGATCCCAATCCCAACCTCCCAGACTGGCGGCGGCAGCCAGAAAACCCTGACAGTAGAGCAGCATGCTCCGATCAATATTTTTATCGTTGATCATCTGATCCAGAGCAGCCGCCGTCCTTTGCAATATCTCCTGTTTGCCGACCCAGCTGTCAGTTCCATACTGACAGAGATATTCAACCGCGGCATACAATCCATCATCAAATTGTTTGGCTTTGGCCATAAAAATTGAAGCGGGGGCAAAGGCGGTCTCCGGCAGATCCATGCTTTTCAGGGTGGGATACAGATCTGTTTCCACGGGTCCCTCTGACT
>MESS01000098.1:1263-1412 GCA_001771055.1 Caldithrix sp. RBG_13_44_9 | reverse complement strand
TGAGAACCGGCTTTCAGATGTTCATTCACCAACACTTCTACCTCCCGTCCAGATAAATCGTATACAGAAAGGTAAACCCAATTGCCAATTGCCTGTCCGGCTGCGCCAGCCAGACGGGCCAACTGCCAACTGATGACTGTACCTGCATT
>MESS01000098.1:160-1117 GCA_001771055.1 Caldithrix sp. RBG_13_44_9 | reverse complement strand
CTATAAACTGGACACCGGAGAGCTGTCCGGTGTAGGAGCTGCTCTGAGAACTCCAGCTGTTTCCCCCGTCCTGGGTGACAAGGATGGTGCCGGCGGCTCCCACCGTCCAGCCGGTAAGATCGTCCACAAAATGAACCGAGTACAGATTACGGTTGGTTCCACTGGCCTTAAACACCCAGTTACTGCCGCCATCGGAGGTCTTTAAGATCACACTGTTATTATTGGAGATGTCGTATCCCACCGTCCAGCCAGTCAGGCTGCTAATAAAGTGAACTGCATAGAGGTTGCGGGTGGTTCCGGTGACCAGAGTTATCCAGTTATTGCCAGAGTCGGTGGTCTTGAGAATGGTGCCAGATTGGCCAACTGCCCAGCCGGTAGTATTGCTGTTGAAACAAATTCCCAGCAGATCCAGGCTGGTTCCGCTTACCTGAGGGATCCAGCTATTTCCCCCATCGGTGGTGGTAAGAATGGTGCCCTGGTGTCCGGCCGCCCAGCCGGTGTTGATGTTCGCAAAATAAATTGAATACAAATGACTGCCCGACCCACTGGCCTGCGATAACCAGGTATTACCGCCGTTGCTGGTTTTTAGAACCGTCCCGGAGTCCCCGACCGCCCAGCCGGTCAGGGCATCGGCAAAATAGACCGAGCGCAGTCGCTTACTGGTTCCAGCCACCTGGCTGGTCCAGCTGTCACCGCCATCAACGGTGTGAAGAATCAATCCACCACTTCTCAACTCAGTACCCACCGTCCAACCCCGATCAGGATCGATGAAATATACTGCGTTCAGCCACTCGATGCCTCCCGCACCGGATACCCAGTTGTCACCGCCGTCCCTGGTCTTGAGAATGATCTGGTCTCCTGCAGCCCAACCGGTGAGGTCATCAAGGAAGTAGACGGAATTGAATACCTGTGATGTTTTCGTGAGAAGGGATTCCCAGTTTTCTCCCCCATTGCGGG
>MESS01000098.1:0-128 GCA_001771055.1 Caldithrix sp. RBG_13_44_9 | reverse complement strand
CAGCCATTCATCCGGTCCAGGAAATAGACAGACCATAACGTTTCCGTGTTATTATTGCTCTGGGTATTCCAGTGCACTCCACCATCGCCGGTTTTCAGGATGCGCCCGTTCTCACCTGCGGCCCAGCC
>MESS01000097.1:10812-10915 GCA_001771055.1 Caldithrix sp. RBG_13_44_9 | reverse complement strand
CTGGGACAGAGTTCCCACCAGTGTCCCCTGGAAAATATCCCCGGAATCGATGATGAGCAGTGCATCCTTCCGGGCAGCGATTTTTTCCCGCGCCTGTTTGATG
>MESS01000097.1:0-10796 GCA_001771055.1 Caldithrix sp. RBG_13_44_9 | reverse complement strand
CTCCTCCGCCTAACATTGGTGGAAATTCCGGATTCAGAAATTCCGCTGATACCGGGACGATTCCCCCATGGACGTCATTGGTAAAGAAGATATTCAATTCAAAAGAATCCAGTTGATCGGCAAATAAAAAGGAAAAAGGAAAAAGGAAAAAGGCTAATAGAAATATTTTAATACCATTATTCATATATCTGGCTCTCATGTTTTCTTGATTTTTGAAGGAATATATTCGTTATTGGCAAATCAATCAAGAGCAATTTAAGACAAAACGAGGCCAGGTTGATAAAATAGTTTTGAGGGATCACTGATGATATTTTTAATAGGTTTCTCCAAAATTTTATGAGAACTGAAAAAATCACACACCGCTTTAATTTCTATCAGGCTCATTTTCTGAAAATTTAATTGAGGTTATAACATAAAAAAACCCGAGATTTTTCCAATCCCGGGTTTATAGTATCAAGAATTTTCAGGAAATTATCCCAGAAAGGCCCTCAAGGCCCGGCTACGGGAGGTATGCCGTAAACGGCGAATCGCTTTCTCTTTGATCTGTCTCACCCGTTCTCGGGTCAGGTTAAAGCGTTCACCAATCTCCTCCAGCGTCAGGGGATGTTCCTGTCCCAGACCAAAATACAATCGTACCACTTCAGCTTCTCTTTTGGTCAAGGTAGCCAATGCCCGGTCTATTTCCACCCGCAGCGACTCATCCATCAGATCATCATCCGGCGGCGGCAGGTGATCGTTCTGGATCACATCCAGCAGACGGTTATCCTCGCTGTTGCTGAACGGGGCATCCATGCTCAGGTGCCGGCCGGAGATCTTCAGGGTATCAGCCACCTCAAAATCGGTCATCTCCAGCTGTTCGGCAATTTCGCTGGGACTGGGTTCACGTTCATACTCCTGTTCCAGTGAAGAATAGGCTTTGCCAATCTTATTCAGCGCTCCCACCCGGTTCAGGGGCAGACGCACCACCCGGGATTGCTCGGCCAGTGCCTGCAGAATGCTCTGGCGAATCCACCACACCGCGTAGGAGATGAATTTAAAACCGCGGGTTTCATCGAAGCGTTTGGCAGCTTTAATCAGTCCCAGATTCCCTTCATTAATTAAATCGCCCAGGGACAGGCCCTGATTCTGGTACTGTTTGGCCACGCTCACCACGAATCTCAAATTGGCTTTGGTTAATTTTTCCAGGCAAAGCTGATCACCCTCCTTGATTCGGCGGGCTAAATCAATCTCTTCCTGGGGAGAGAGTAAAGGAACCTCCCCGATTTCCTGCAAATACTTGTCCAGTGATTGACTGGCTCGACTAATAGAACCTCTCGCCATTAGCTGACAACTACCTCCTTTTATGGGTTAAGGTTTTTGTTACTCCGTTTTTAATTCTAACCAGCCCGCGTCATTGATTACGAGGGGCTGAGGGTTAAGTTCCCGGGAAATTTCCTGCAAATAATTAAAAAACTTACCACGGCTTTCCCCGGCCAGCAGGCGCGGCTGAAATTCGACCTCCCGGTTGTACACCAGCAGCGGATAGATCCGGCATTTCTCAATTCCCATCACTCCCGAATGAAACTCCAGCAGCATACTTTCTTTTACACTTTCACTATATGAACCAAAAATAAAATTCCCCAGGCTGTAGGCGATCACCTTCCCCTTGTATAATTCCACTCCTTGGATAACATGCGGATGATGCCCTAAAATCACATCGGCGCCGGCATCGATCACCTGATGGGCCAGCTCAATTTGATATTCTTTGGGCATGGTCAGCAATTCTCCGCCCCAGTGAAATGAAACTATCAGCAGGTTGCTGTCACTCTTGAACTTTTTAAGATCCCTGAATACAAAAGAATGCGATGGGAAACAAGTACCGCCGCTCGTATCAGTAGCCCAGAACTCTTCCGGGAAGGTGAGACTGTAACAGGCAAAGCTGATATTTTTCCCGTTCATTGTCAGCCTGGCCGGTTTCCGTGCCTCCCGTAAATTTGTCCCTGCGCCGGAATAGTGAATATTGTTTTTACCCAGCAATTCCATTGTTGTCAGAAGTGGCTCCGCTCCATAATCCATCATATGGTTATTTGCCAGACTGACCATATTGAGCCTTCCAGCTGTCAATATCTGAACCAGGTCAGGTGATACCCGGAAAGTATAGGTTTTCTCAAAGGCGGTTCCGGAAGTACCAAAGGGAGCTTCCAAATTGCAGAAAAAAATATCCGCTCGATTCACGATAGAATCTAATTGCATAAAAGGATAATTCCATCCTCTGGCTCGCGCTACCTCATCAATCCAGGAGCCCAGCATCACATCTCCGGCGGCAAGAATTCTTACCTGTCCCAGCGAATCAGCCTTTAGTGCCATTGATTGAGATGGGCCAAATAACAATAATCCGATCAAAGAAAATTTTATTAAAACTGAAGATAATTGCATATTAAAACTGTCAGCCTCTTCATCTTAAATGGAACGCGGATAACGCTGATTTAACGGATTCACACTAATTATTTTTATAGAGCTCTGAAAAGAATATCCGTGACCATTCGTCTCATCCGTTTTCTATTTCAAAGTATCCGTATCGTATTTTATTCTGCTCTAATCAGCTTATCCGCGAGTATCCGTCAAATCAGCGTTATCCGCGTTCCATTAAAAAAAGATTAAGAATCAAAATCAACCCCATCCTCCTCCCGAATGCGGCCCAGTTCTTTCTCCTTCTTTCGCAGCTGCTCCTTTAATTCATCAATCACCTTTTTGAGTTCCGAAATTTTTCCCTCTTCCACTAAAACACCGGGCTGCTCCGATAAATTCTGATATACAAATTTCCCCAGTTCGGTATAGCCTTCGTCCAGACGATGCTCGAGCTGGAGGATTTCCAGTTTAATTCTTCCCACACTGGTTAATTCTTCGGTTTTATCGATCGCCTCGTTCAGGGTATCAATGACGCTTTTCTTGATTTTGTCCCACAAAACGGTCATTTAGTTTTCACCAGCCCTTTTCTTATATCGTAAAAATTCAGGAATGCTTTACCCGTTTATTTATTCTTTATTCTGTCAGCAGTTTCCAGAAACTACGGCCAGCCAGCCCGCACGAATCAAAGCCAAAAACCTCAGCCACCGTGCGGCCCAGATCAGCAAAACTATTCCGGATTCCCAGATTGATTCCTTTTCTAATTGACGGTCCATAAAACAGCAGCGGAACATACTCCCT
Source organism: Caldithrix sp. RBG_13_44_9 (assembly GCA_001771055.1). GTDB lineage: Bacteria > Calditrichota > Calditrichia > RBG-13-44-9 > RBG-13-44-9 > RQOF01. The sequence continues at coordinate 7,610 of MESS01000097.1, read as the reverse complement.
TGAATGGTCGGTGCTGGGAGTTGTAGGATCATTTCCATGATCAGCAGTAATCACCAGAAGATCACCTGGCTTTAACAAATCTAAAACCTCGAGTAACCGTTGATCAAAATTTTGCAATTCCCGGTAAAAACCTGCAGGATTATTTCGATGTCCCCATAACATGTCAAAGTCGACAAAGTTAATTAAAATCAATCCTTTTTCCAACACTTTTATTTGTTCAATCAGAGCATTCATCCCTTCGTCATTGCTCTTGCTATGTATCTTCCGATCCAATCCCACGCCAGCGTACAGATCATCAATTTTTCCAATGCCAACCGTCGGAACTGAATTTTCCTGGAAACAATTCTGCAGTAACTTATGGGAAGGTATCAGAGAAAAATCACGCCGGGAACGAGTGCGGACAAAATTTTCAGGCGAATCTCCCACAAACGGCCGGGCAATCACCCGCGACACTGCATGTTTTCCACTCAGGATTTTCCGGGCGATCTCACATACCCGGTATAATTCATCCAGAGGAATGATTTCCTCATGAGCTGCGATCTGGAAAACACTGTCTGCCGAAGTATAGACGATGGGATAGCCGGTCCTGATATGTTCAACTCCAAGTGCTTTGATAATTTCGGTTCCCGATGCCGTTTTATTTCCTAACACCCCGCGCCCGATCTGCATCTTAAAAGGATCTAAAACCTCTGCCGGAAAACCCTGGGGATAGGTAGGAAAAGCAAAATCCAGTTCGTAACCGGCCAGTTCCCAATGCCCGCTTGTGCTGTCTTTGCCGGGAGACTTTTCTGCCATCTTCCCATAGTTTGCCAGCGGATGGCTTTGCGGCTGCATTCCTTGTAAAGGTTCAATGTTTCCTAATCCCAGCCTTTCCAGGTGAGGAAGCTTTAAGCCATCGACGGCCCGGGCCAAATTCCCCAGGGTGTGACTGCCTTCATCGCCAAATCGTCCGGCATCCGGCAGCTCACCAATTCCCACTCCATCAAGAATGATGATAATCGCTCGTTTGGGTTGTATCATTTAATCATTAATTTTTGTTTGATTAGATGTATGTTGGACGGTAAAGACACTGTCTGCAGAAAATTTTTAAAATATAAATTTTAGAATAACAATTCATTGCAGAAGAAAATGATTCAGCAAAAAATCTACCAGACTTTTTTCTGATTTCAATTCACCTGGTAAACACAAGAATCGGTGATCGGTTTCTAGTTTAAAATCGTCAGCTTTCCTGTATACTTCCAGGAACCTGCCGAGAGTCTGTAAATGTATATGCCAGCCGCGACAGTATATCCATTCGATTTTCGGGTATCCCAGGTGATTAAATTCTGAGAAGCTGTTCCCGGATAATTGCTCTCAAAGATTCTCTGTCCCAATATGGTGAAAATTTCCAGCTGTATAGTAGCAGACACGGGTAATTCCACCAGAAAGAAGACTGAGAAATTTCCACTATATGAAGGATTGGGAGTTGGCGGCAGTGCCCGGAATTCAGTTATCTCGTCCTGGTTAATTAAATTCCAGGCTGCCAGGGCATTTACCTTCCCCCACCCTCTTTCATTATCGGGTGAATCGGAATTTTCTGCTGAATTTTTAATAATGCTCAGCAATTCAAAAATATTCAGTTCCGGTTTTGACTGCAGCAGCTGAGCAGCAATTCCAGCCACTAACGGACAGCTCACTGAAGTACCATTGGCTGTGGTAAATGTAGTTCCAGTTGTTGCTCCAAAAACCTGTTCACCCAGGGCTACTACATCCGGTTTTATCCTGTCATCTGCAGTTGGTCCACGGGAGCTGAATGAAGATACTTGATTTTTATCGTTTACCGCTCCCACCGCCAGTACCTGTGGACCATCAGCCGGCGCGGTAATATACCGCCAGGCGCTATTCCCTTCATTACCGGCCGAGTTCACCACCAGTACCCCCCGCCGCGCCAATTCGTTTGCCGCCCTGGTAATTATGGTAGTATTTCCATCCATATCTTCGTAATGGTAATTCTCCTCACCAGGATCAAATTCTGAATATCCCAGCGAAGAAGTAACGATATCCACTCCCAGTCCTTCGGCCCACTCGGCGGCCATAGCCCAATTGTCTTCTTCCAAATGAATTTCTTGGTCAATGAGTTCTGTTTTCGCTAAAACAAAGTTCGCCCCAAATGCCGGACCAATTAGCGAATCAGGCAGAAATCCGGCTAAAATTGAAAGCACTAGTGTCCCGTGCCGATCCTGTCCACTGGGATCGCCCGCCTGATTAGCAGTAATCGAATCCCTCTGGACAAAGTCATATTCTGCTACTAACTTGGAACGGATGTGGGTCACCGCATGATTCACCAGACGAAAGCCACTGTCAAAAACACCTATCAAGACACCATATCCGTTTAAATCCTTCTGGTGAAGTTCTGGAATTTGATGAAACTGGTTTTGAAACAGAGAGGGTCCGTAACCCCAATCCTGCGGGGTAGCTGTCTGCATAACCCGATTGACTGTCTCCGGATCATTGTCGCTCCAGATCTCCTTCAGGTAACGCCAACTTTTTACCTTCTCCACCGAGCTGACAAAGGGTAGATCTCTGATTTGTTCAATCTCACCCGCATCGGCGTAACCACTCACCCCATTCAGCCAGCGGGATTGGGCATGAATCCTGAATCCCATGGTCTTTAATATTGACAGGTAGTTCTGATCCAGCGGCAGATCCTGTTGCAAAACATCCTCTTCGAGACTTGCTATCCCTCTCAGCAGGCGGCGTTGTTGAGCCCGCTCGTTCACATAACCGCTGATCAGCTCTTGCTGCTTCTGAAATACCAGACTTTCATTCTCACCTTTGTCACGAAAATAAATCCAGTATCGCTCACTACTGTATACCGGAGAGACTGCAAGCAGTACTGCTGCAACAATGAAAAAGATTGGACATTTCATTTTCTCAATTCAGATAATTTATTAATCGAAATTTAATGATTTTCGTACGTTTCTACTGTTTACTTTGTTTCGGCTGCTCCAGGTATACTTTTTTCATCACTACCGGCTTCAATGGAACCTGCCCGTTGATGGGTTGGGCTGCAATTTTATCCACCACCTCCATTCCATCGATCACCTTCGCAAAGATCGTATAGCCCATTTTATCCAGAGAGAGCTGCGGTTCGAGGCAGATATAAAATTGACTGCCATTGGATTCCCGTCCCGGATTCACCTGATCTCCACGCCGGGCTGCTCCTATTGAACCTCGCAGATGAGGCAGTCCGATTTCAGCCGGAATGGTATATCCCGGACCTCCGGTACCATCATTCGATGGATCAGAATCTTTGCTGAGCGGATCTCCCCCTTAAATGACAAATCCAGGAACCACCCGGTGAAAAGTTGTACCATCAAAAAATCCTTCTCCGGCCAGCTTTAGAAAATTTTCACTGTGCAATGGAGCTTTCTTCAATTCCAATTCGATTTTCATTTTGCCAAGATCAGTCTCAATAATAATCATACTTTTCCTCGAATTTTGAGCCGTTGAATTCAGAAGAATTAAACAAACTAAAATCATCGAAATGAAAATAAATTTCACTTTTGTCATATGGTTGTCTCTCCAAGAATAGATTATAGATCTATAAAAATTTATGGCTGAACTTCTGAAACGGTTTTTAGAGTTGTTTATTTTTTAATCCTATCCATTCTATTCCATAATTTGCTCTTTGATTTGATGAGCCAATTTTATTATATTTTTTGGCTTTTAAAAACAGTTATTACAAAATTTTACGCTCCGGAGGTTTAATGAATATTCAAATGGTTGACGTCAAACGTCAATACCTTAAGTACAAAAAAGAGATCGATGATGCGGTTCTCAAAGTTCTGGAATCCGGCCAATTTATCAATGGTCCAGATGTTCACAAACTGGCAGAGGAGATGCAGCACTATCTGGGTGTGAAGCATGCCATCCCCTGTGCCAGCGGGACTGATGCCCTGCAATTAGCTCTGATGGCTTTAAATATTGGGCCGGGCGATGAGGTTATTACCACACCTTTCACCTTTGTGGCTACCGCCGAAACTATTGCCATTCTGGGTGCCAATCCGGTTTATGTGGATATTGATGAAAAAACATATAACATCGATCCTGGATTGATCCAAAAAGCTATTACCAAAAAAACTAAAGCAATTATTCCGGTTCATCTGTACGGTCAGTCGGCTGATATGGACCCTATCATGCAAATTGCCAATCAACACAAAATCCCGGTCATAGAGGATGCCGCCCAGGCGGTAGGAGAAAAATATAGAGGAAAACCGGTTTGCTCGCTGGGACTGGTGGGTTGCATATCTTTCTTCCCCAGCAAAAATCTGGGTGCCTACGGTGATGCCGGTATGGTAGTTACCAGCGACGATAAGATCGCTGAAAAAATCCGGATGATTGCCAATCATGGCTCCAAGGTGCGCTATTACCATGAATTGTTGGGAGTGAACAGCCGATTGGATACCCTGCAGGCGGTCATTTTACGGATCAAACTGCGGCATCTGGATGAGTGGAATAAGAAGAGACGGGAAATCGCGCAGTATTATTCCGAGAAACTAAAAAACAGCGCGGTTACCCCACCCTACATCGCCAATTATGCTCAGCACATCTTTCATCAATACACTCTGCTGGTAAATGAAGGCCGAGACGAATTTCAGAAATACCTGAATGAGAAACGTATTCCCAATGCCATTCACTATCCCATTCCTCTTCATCTGCAGGATGCTTTCAAGAAGCACTCGCGATATAAAAAAGGTGATTTTCCAAAATCCGAAAGTGCTGCTGCCCGGGTTATCTCACTTCCCATGCATCCCGATCTGACTCGTGAGGAGTTGGATTATATTATAGAAATGATTCATTCTTTTTTTAAAAATTAAATTCACAGTAAGGTTTTTTATGTTAGACTTAAAATTTATTCGTGAAAATCCGTCTCTGGTCAAGGAAGGCATCAAAAATAAAGGAGAGATGGGAGATGTAGATGCTATTCTTGACCTGGATGAAAAAAGAAGACAAATCATTCAGAAGGTCGAAGCTCTGAAGCACGAGCGCAATGATCTTTCCCAGCAGGTGAGTATACTCAAGAAAGAGGGAAAATCCGCTGACACAGTGATTCAGAGAACTCGGGATATTTCTCAATCCATCAAGGATCAGGACGAGGAACTAAAAAATCTGGAAATATCGCTAAAAAATGAGTTAGACCGTTTGCCGAACCTTCCGCATTCTTCCGTGCCGGTGGGAAAGGACGCTACCGGGAATGTGGTGATCAGGGCCTGGGGAAAAATTCCGGAATTTGACTTCGAAATTTCCAATCATCTTGAAATTGGTGAGCGGCTTGATATTCTGGATTTTCCCAGAGGAAGCAAGATCAGCGGTCGTGGTTTCCCGGTCTATAAGGGCCAGGGAGCGAAGTTGGAGCGGGCACTCATCAACCTCATGCTGGACACTCAGAGTAATGAACATGGCTACAAGGAGATTTTTCCACCTTTTTTAGTAAACCGGGACAGTATGTATGGTACCGGTCAGCTCCCCAAATTACAGGAGGATATGTACTTTTGTGAATTGGATGATCTGTTCCTCATTCCCACTGCTGAAGTACCTATAACCAATTTGCACCGGGATGAAATTTTGGCAATAGAAAAACTGCCCTTGAAATACTGCGGTTACACTGCCTGTTTCCGGCGGGAAGCAGGTTCCTGGGGCAAAGAAACCCGTGGTTTTCTCCGGGTTCATCAATTTAATAAAGTGGAACTGGTAAAAATTGTCTTTCCCGAAACCTCTTACCAGGAACTGGAAACCCTGCTCAAAGATGCCAGCCGCATTCTGGAATTGCTGGGAATTCCCTACCGGGTGGTAGAGCTTTGTACCGGGGACTTAAGTTTTGGTGCCGCAAAATGCTATGACATTGAAGTATGGTCTCCGGCGGAAAAACGCTGGCTGGAAGCAAGCAGTTGCAGCAACTTTGAGGACTTTCAGGCCCGGCGCATGAACCTGCGCTTCAGAAGAAGTACAACTTCCAAACCGGAGTTCCCACACACCCTTAACGGATCGGGTGTGGCCACTTCCCGCCTCATGGTGGCTCTGCTTGAAAACTATCAGACCGATGAAGGATCGGTGATGGTCCCGGATGTCCTGCGGCGTTACACCGGTTTTAATCTCATCAAACGTGAGGATTAATAAATTCCATGTTTCGATTGATCATTTTCGTACCGGTTCTGATAGTCGATACCATAGTATCCGCCTTCATCGCCATGATCGGGGGTTTATTCAATCCTTATTCAGATTTCAATACCCGGGTGATGCGTTTCTGGGCCAGGATAATTGTACTCTCAGCCGGAATTAAACTGGAAATCAGCGGCCTGGAGAACCTGACCAAAAAAACTTCCTATGTCCTGGTAGGCAACCATCAAAGCCACATGGATATTCCAGTAGTCACTGCTGCCCTGCCAATTCCATTGAGAATTATTTCAAAAAAAGAATTATTCAAAATTCCGGTGTTCGGCTGGGGAATGAAAGCAGTGGGAATTATTTCTATCGACCGTTTTAACCAGAAAAAATCGATTGAGTCACTCCATCAGGCCGAGAAGGTTCTGCATACTCATCATATGTCCATTCTGGCTTTTCCTGAAGGAACCCGCAGCCCTGATGGTAAAATTCATACTTTCAAAAAAGGACCTTTTGTTCTGGCAATCAATACCGGAATTTCGATTTTACCCATTTCGATCTCCGGGACCCGGCATATTCTTCCCAAGGGAAAAATCCGTGTTAACAGTGGCCGGGTAAAAGTGACCATCCATCCGCCCATAACGGTAGCCGGTAAAACATTGGAAGATCGTCACGCACTGGTGGATGCCACACATCAGGTAATCGAGCAAGGCTTTATTGAAAATTACCATTAGTCCGGAGATAGTGGTTCTGATTGTATTCAAAAATCTGTTATCCCGGAAAGCCTTATCCGGCATTAAGACCACTCAGGAATTTTTCCAGCCGCTTGATAGATAGCGGAGCGGAGCCTTCATAATGGTTGTTCATATTGATATATACTTCGAACTTCCTGTCCACCAGGCCTTTTATTATTCCGGCAATCTGATTCAGTTCCTGATCCCGGGGATCTAGAATTTTGTCCCAATTGCCTCCACTGCGCTTCTCAATATCCGAACGGTCTGGTCCATGTAACCGAATCACCACTTGTTTTCTCAGGTAGTCCTGGAAATTTTTATAAACATCAATAATTGGTGGCATATAATAACCCTGCAGAAAAACATGACTCAGGTCATGCGTCTGTATAAATTCAAAATAACTTTCATTCAAATAGTTGGGATTGCGGATTTCAACTGCGTACTGGTACTCGGGATTTACCTTCTGAATAAAGTAAGCAAACTTTTCCTGGAATATTTTCTGAGAAGGCATTTTCTGTTTATTCAGGTACTCAAACTGGAACATCAGTGGTCCCAGATTATTCCTTAGAGGCTCAATGGATCGTAAAAATTCTTGAAAAAGTGTGGGTGAGAGAAAATGGGGATTCTCAACCAGCGGATCTTTTTTTACTTTCTGATAAAAATGAGTAAGGGTTATGCTGTTTGGGATTTTAATGGTGAACTTAAAATCAGCCGGAACCGATTCCAGATATT
>MESS01000096.1:3182-11175 GCA_001771055.1 Caldithrix sp. RBG_13_44_9 | reverse complement strand
CATTTTATCTATAGCCCTGATTAACGAACCCATCACCACTCCATGTCCGCATCCCGGACACCAGACGTGGGGAAATTGTTTTTTAGCCCGGAGATAGTTGAAAACTATAGGCTGATTCATTTAACGTGCCTCTTTGATTTTACTGATGATTTGATTGGGAGTGATCATTTCTCCGTCATAACGGTTAATACCAACTATTTTTTTATGGTAACATTCCACTTTGCGTATCTCATCGATCAATTGGCCCTGATTCATCTCCACCACAAAAATCTGATCGACCTTTTTAATGATCGCAGCCAGCTCCTTTTCTGGGAAAGGCCAGATGGTGATGGGACGGAAGAAACCCACCTTACGGCGGTGGGACCTGAGATACTCTACCGCTTCTTTGACAGAGCGGGACGCGGAGCCAAAAGAGACGATCAGGGTATTGGCATCCTCAGTGTATAGCGTCTCGTAATCAACGATGTCCGAGGTAGCCCGCATGATCTTATCACGCAGTTTGTTCATTTTGCTGGTGATCTCATGTTCTTTGTTGGTCGGGAATCCCATCTCATCGTGAGTTAAACCGGTGATGTTGTAACGGTAACCAGTGCCAAAGGGGGCCATGGGAGTAATAAAATCAGTGGTCACTTCATAAGGTTTATACCATTGGGGAGGTACAATGGGTGTCACCCGGTTTTCAATGTGCAGCTCAGTATATTCCGGCAGGACTACTTTCTCCCGCATGTGGGCTATGGTTTCGTCCAGAAGGAGGATCACCGGTACCCGGAATTTTTCTGCCAGGTTGAAAGATTTTATGGTCAGATAAAAAGTTTCTCTTACCGATTCCGGTGCCAGAACAATCAGAAAATGGTCACCGTGGGTACCCCAGCGCGCCTGCATCACATCTCCCTGGGAAGTTTTTGTGGGCAGCCCGGTGCTGGGCCCTCCCCGCATTACATTGACGATCACCACCGGGATTTCGGCCATACAGGCATAGCCGATGCCCTCCTGCATCAGCGAGAAACCCGGACCGCTGGTGGCAGTCATTGCTTTCAGACCGGCTACACTTGCGCCGGTGATAGCAGCGATGCTGGCAATTTCATCCTCCATCTGAATAAATTTTCCGCCCATCCGTGGAAGTTTTTCACTCAACGATTCCGCAATTTCAGTGGAAGGGGTAATGGGATAGCCTGCAAAGAACCGGCATCCGGCAGCAATAGCGCCTTCTGCGCAGGCTTCATTTCCCTGAATTAGAAGTACTTGTTCAGGCATTCTAGGATCCTTGATTTATTTTGCCTTGCTTTTCTACAGCTTTGGGAGCCTTGCGCGGCTCTCCGATAACCAGAATGGCAAAATCCGGACAGTGCAGTTCACAGATCTTGCAACCGGTGCAGGTTTCCGGATAGGTAATATAGACCTTGCCCTCCTCATCGGCAGCCAGTGTTCCCTGCGGACAGAGATCATAACAGATGCCGCAAGCCTTGCACCATTTCTGGTAAATGACCAGCATATCGGAACGGCGACTTCTTTCAATCGCTTTCTGGGTCAGCTCTTCTTTTAGTCGCCGTACCGCTTCGTCTTCCATTGTTCCTCCGGGTATATGCTAAAAGAGTAACAAATTTACAAAATTGACTGATTTTTATCTATGACTTTTTCAAAATGCCGGCAACCGTCTTACCAATATCGGCCGGGCTTTTGCATACATGAATTCCGGCCCTCTTCAGGGCTTTCATTTTTTCGGCGGCGGTACCCTTCCCGCCGCTGATGATAGCACCGGCATGTCCCATCCGACGCCCTGGAGGAGCGGTCTGTCCGGCAATAAAGGCCACCACTGGTTTTTTGAAATATTTTTTTATCCACTGTGCAGCTTCTTCTTCGGCCGTCCCGCCAATTTCACCGATAAGAACTACTGCTCTGGTCTCTTTATCATTTTTAAATAATTCCAGAGCATCAATGAAACGTGTTCCGATCACCGGATCGCCTCCAATTCCGATGCAGGTGGATTGGCCTAATCCCACCCGGCTGATCTGGTCCACAGCTTCATAGGTCAGAGTTCCACTGCGGCTGATAATCCCGACCTTTCCTTCACGGTGAATAAATCCCGGCATGATTCCGACTTTACACTTTCCCGGTGAGATGATGCCCGGGCAATTGGGACCTATCAGACGGGTCCTGGTATTTTTCAAATAGTGGTATACCTTAAGCATATCCATGGCGGGTATACCTTCAGAGATGCATACCACGGTGGCAATGCCGGCATCGGCCGCTTCATAAATGGCATCGGCGGCAAAAGCCGGCGGCACGAAAATGATGGACACATTGGCTTTGGTCTTTTGTACCGCTTCCTTCACGGTATTGAAAATCGGAACTTTATTCTCAAATTTCTGACCGCCCTTTCCCGGCGTGACTCCCGCCACTACCCTGGTGCCATACTCCAGCATTTGCATGGTATGAAAGGATCCCTCTTTTCCAGTAATTCCCTGGACTACGATGCGGGAGGTTTTATCTACCAGAATGCTCATATCACTTTCCTTTTTCTTTGATCGCTTTGGCTGAATTAGTGTAGAATTTGAACTACTTTTTTAGCCGCTTCCTGCAGAGTCTCGGCAACTTCAAAATGCATCTTTGATTGCCGTAATAAATCCGCGGCTTCCTTGGCATTAGTTCCTGCCAGACGAATGACCATGGGCACGTGAATTTTCACCGATTGAGCTGCCTCGATAATTCCCTGGGCTACCCGGTCGCATCGCACAATGCCGCCAAAAATATTGATTAAGACCGCTTTTACGTTGGCATCAGATAATATGATTTTAAAACCGTTTTTTACCGTTTCCACATTCGCTCCGCCACCCACGTCTAAAAAGTTAGCGGGCATGCTCCCGGCCAGTTTGATTATGTCCATGGTGGCCATTGCCAGACCCGCCCCATTCACCATGCAACCGACATCCCCGTCCAGTTTGATATAATTTAGTTTGAATTTGGAAGCTTCGATCTCCAGGGGATCTTCTTCATGCAGATCGCGCATTTCCAGAATGTCCGGATGCCGGAACAGTGCACTGTCATCAAAATTCATTTTGGCATCCAGAGCCAGTACCCTGCCATCGCGGGTTATCACCAGGGGATTGATCTCAGCCAGTGACGCATCGGTTTCAACAAAGGCCTGATATAAACTTAAAATAAAATTCACGGCGTTCTTGATCTGGTCACCAGAGAGACCCAGTCCGAAAGCTATTTTCCGGGCCTGAAAAGTCTGCATTCCAACTTGCGGATCTACATATTCTTTAATAATCGCCTGTGGTTTTTCTGCAGCCACTTTCTCTATTTCCATTCCACCTTCAGTGGAAGCCATGAACACCAGTTTTGAAACAGATCGGTCCAGCACTATTCCCAGATATAATTCTTTGAGGATGTCAATTCCTTCTTCAATCAGCAAGCGCTGGACCATTTTTCCCTGCGGGCCGGTTTGATGGGTTACCAATTTCATTCCCAGCATTTGACTGGCAAAAGACTTTACTTCCGGGAGAGTTCTGGCGATTTTCACGCCGCCGCCTTTCCCTCTTCCTCCGGCGTGGATCTGAGCTTTTACCACGAATACCTGTCCGCCCAGTTCCCGGGCATTCCATTCAGCCTCCTCCGGGGTAAATGCTACTTTTCCGCGGGGAACATCCACCTGATATGTCCGCAAAATTTCCTTTGCCTGGTACTCATGAATATTCATGTAATCACTCCGAATTTTGCCTGCAATTTATAGTTTTATTTATTATATAAAAATGAGATTGTAGAAAACCTGATTTTTAATATTTAGTAGTTATTAAGTAACGATTACCGTCCCGGCACTGCCGGAGATAGCATCCATTGATCTCTCGATGGAAGTGATAATTACCCGCCTGCCGCCGCTCTCCAGAAAATTGATGGCTGCCTGGATCTTGGGTCCCATACTGCCAGCCGGAAAGTGCCCTTCCCGATAATAATTTTTGATCTCCCTCAATGTTACCTGGTCCAGCAGTTGTTCATTTGGTTTCTTGAAATTCAGAGCCACCTTTTCCACCGCGGTGAGGATCATTAATTCTTCAGCTTCCACATCGCGGGCTAATACCGCTGAGGCCAGGTCTTTATCAATTACTGCATCGATTCCTTCGTACCAGCCATTGCCTTTATCGATGTAAACCGGAATGCCGCCACCCCCGGAGGCAACAACGATAATATCATTTTCCACTAACAATTTAATTACTTTTTTAGCGACAATTTCTCTGGGGACAGGGGAAGGAACCACTCTTCGCCAACCCCGGCCGGGATCTTCCTTCAGCACCCATCCCGGTCGTTTGGCCATTTCTTCGACTTTCCCCTTTTTATAAAACGGGCCCACAAATTTGGTGGGATTGGCAATGGAAGGATCATCTGGATCAACCAGCACCTGGGTGACAATGGTAGCTATCTCCTTTTTGATTCCGCGGTCATGCATTTTATTCTGCAGACATTGTTCCACCATGTACCCCATACCGCCTTCGGTGTCACCCACGATTACCCCGAGAGGCAGAACTGGCACCAGATGCCGGGCTTCTTCCACCCGGATCAGAGCGTTTCCGACCTGCGGGCCGTTGCCGTGGGTAATAAGGACCCGGTATCCGGCAGCAATTAATTCTACCACTCCGCTGAGGCTCTGGCGGGTATTGGCAAACTGCTGATGGATATTGCCCTCTTCAAATTCATGGCTGATGGCATTCCCGCCCAATGCTACTACAATGGTTCTGGATTTATTCATAGGATTGTTCTCAGGTCAAAAAACGACAGCAAAATTTGATTTACAACGGTTGTAATTATTTAAATGAATGCGTACCTAATCAACCAAAAAATAAAAAATGCCGGGGAAAGTTTATCCCCAGCATTCATTGGTAGAATTGACTATTTCAGGAATTTCTTCAGACCGTCCAGTAAATCTGGTTTGCCAATTTCCTGCAGTTCGTAGGTTACCCGCACTGCCGGTTTATTAATGTTAATCAATTTTCGCAGATCGATAGGTGTTCCGATGATCACCACGTCGCATTCAGTCTGGTTAATGGTCTTTTCCAGATCTTTGATCTGTTTGTCGCCATATCCCATAGCCGGAAGCAAGGTGCCGATCTCGGGATATTTTTCGTATGTTTCGCTGATGGTACCCACGGTGTAAGGACGCGGATCAACCAGCTCGAGGGCGCCGAATTTTTCTGCGGCCACCACTGCTGCACCATAGGTCATTTCCCCATGGGTCAGAGTGGGACCATCTTCCACTGCCAGAACCCGTTTACCCTGAATCAGTTGATAATCCTCCACGAATATCGGTGATGCCGCTTCTACTACCATTGCGTTTGGATTCACCCTGAAAATGGAATTCCGCACTGTCTGTACATCCTCGTTATTGGCAGTGTCAATCTTGTTGATCACGATCAGGTCCGCCATCCGCAGATTGGCTTCTCCCGGATAATAAAACAATTCATCTCCCGGGCGATGCGGATCTGCTACTGTAATATGAAGATCGGGTTTGTAGAATGGCAGATCATTGTTACCGCCGTCCCAGACAACGATATCGGCTTCTTTTTCAGCCTGGCGCAGGATTGCTTCATAATCTACTCCGGCATAAATGATGTTGCCCCGGACGATATGCGGTTCATACTCCTCACGCTCTTCAATAGTGCATTTGTGTTTATCCAGGTCAGAGAGGGTGGCAAAACGCTGAACTTTCTGTTCATTCAGGTTTCCGTAGGGCATGGGATGCCGTACCGCAACAACTTTTTTACCGGCGTTTTGCAATAATTCAATCACCCGCCGGGTAGTCTGACTTTTACCACTGCCGGTACGTACCGCACAGACTGCAATCACCGGCTTGCTGGATTTTAGCATGGTATGGTTGGGACCCATTAATTTGAAGTCAGCCCCGGCCGCATTTACTGCTGCGGAGTGACTCATTACGTAATCATAAGGCACATCGCTGTAAGAGAAAACTACTTCGTCCACTTTATACTTTTTTATCAGATCGATCAGTTCGTTTTCTGGATAGATATCGATGCCCTTGGGATATAATTTTCCGGTCAGTTCGGGAGGATACTTCCGTCTCTCGATATTGGGGATCTGAGTGGCCGTGAATGCCACCACCTCATACTGTTGGTTGTCACGAAAAAATGTATTGAAATTATGGAAATCGCGTCCGGCAGCTCCCATAATAATCACTTTAGTCCGGTTCATGATTTTGCTCCTGTCACATTTTATTAAAAGCTGATCAAATTTTTTACTTTCTTACAGAAAAAAGGGTTTCTCCTTTTTATTCCCTCTGAATCAAAGGCCCTGAATAGTATCAGATTTCAGGGAATTAAAAAGTTGAGAAATTAGAAAAATGAGAGAAAACTAACAGGAAGGAGAAAATATTCAACTGAATCCGTACCAGTGGCGGCAACTGACTAAATAACTTTCACAAATTTTAAACATACTATCTTAGACCTGTGATAACACGGTGATAAAAATGTTGGTCAAAGATTATCACTTAACTTCTCCTGCGCCACACTTCCATAAAAGTCCTGATTCCCTTGCCAATCCCGGAAAGTGTACCCAGGGTATTCAGAATCGGCGGTTCGATTTCCTGACGGATCGTCTGCTCGAAGTGTACTATATCATCGGCTACCAGATGAATTTTGTTTACCACTTCCTTCAGCCCGTCAATATTCTGATGAATGGACTGGGTGACTTGGGTAATGTTAGTGGTGATCTCATCAATATTCGTCAAGATTCCGGGAAGATTCTGATTGATGGATTTTATGGTGATTTCCGCATCTCTAATTGTTCTCCGGATCTGGACAATGGTCGGGATGATGAATATAACCAGCAGAAGAAAAGCAAGCGAAGCAATGAGCACGCTAATTTCCCACAGCATGAATGATCTCCTTGTCTTTTAAAGCGCTTTACGCTTTCTTCTTTTTGGCAGCTTTTTCTTCTTTGAAGGCTTCCAAACCGGCATCAATGGCCTGTTTCAAGCGGGTCTTGCTCTCCACAACGGTTTCTTTACCTTTTTCAGTTATTTCCTGAAACTGATCTTCAACCTCTTCTACTTTTTTTTTGGCAACGATTTCCAGGTTCTTCAACCGGTCAATAGCGGCATGATAGGTCTGCTTGCTTTTTTCCAGTGCCGCTTCATACTCTTCTTTGGCCTTATGGCCCAACTCTTCCGCTTTTTGGCCGATCTCTTCCCGGGTCTCTTTACCGCTTTTCGGGGCATAAAGCAGGGCAATCACTGAACCGATTAAACCACCGAGTAAAAAGCCTTTTAAAAAATCTCCTCCATTTCTCATCGGTATCTCCTTAAATTTTGTTTCAATGCCTTACAAGATAAACAATTATAATCAGTTAGTCAAGCAGTCTGACAGATTAGAATCTCCTGGTAAAGTGATGAATTTCTGACAGATTATTTTTTCCCTTCAGGATAAATCAAACCTTTGAGGACAGAAATTTTAGCAGGATTAAAGGTTATTTTACTCCCTGACGATCGTACTGCCAGGTCTCTTGATACCATCAGAGCGGGTTCTGATGATTTGCTCAGAGAAAAGAATCTCAACTTTTTATTTTGCAAACTGAATTCTATATTTGTGACATTTGTTTAATTCAATTATTTCATCAAGTTTAAATTTTGCAAATTTTAGACTCAATGTCTGATAAATCGTATCAATAAGGATTAGGTTGATGAACACCTTTGATTATCGGAAACAGATTGATTTTCTTCATGCTGGCAGCGCCCTGGAACGGATTCGCTCACAGAATAAGGCTGTTCACCTGTTGTTTGAAAATTTTAAAACTGCTGAAGTAAGTGGAACTTCTGTTTCCGGGGATGGACTCTTTCAGACATTCCGGGATCTTTTGAGTGAAGCTTCTATGGTTTTCCCCCTCAGCCCGTTGCAAAAGGAAATCTATCATATTGATTCCGGTACTGCTTTTGTTCCGGAAGGACTAAAAAAGATTCTTTTGCGAATAAAAGCCCGATTTGCGGTTC
>MESS01000096.1:1780-3165 GCA_001771055.1 Caldithrix sp. RBG_13_44_9 | reverse complement strand
GATCTTAAGAAATTTGTAAAATATGCTCATCAGAATAAAGTAAAATACACCATACGTGGTGCGGGTACCTGGCCCTTTGGAGGATCGATTCCCCTGAACCAGGAAATCATTCTGGATCTGTCTCATCTCAACTTTTTTGAACTCGATCCGGAACAGCGACATCTGGTTGTTGGCGCCGGGGTAATTTTTGCGGATATGCGTAAATTCCTGAGAGATCATGGTTACGCCCTGCTGCAAGATATCACCAATCCCCACTCCGGCACCATCTGCGGCTGGATCGCCACCGGCGGATTGGGAATTGGGGCTTTCAAGTATGGACATGTAAAAAATTCGGTATTGGCCATACGAATGCTCCGTCCCAATGGAGAATGGCAAACGGTATTGCCGACCGATGAGATGTTTGCTACTATTTTTGGCAGTGAGGGACAGATCGGAATAATCGCCGGGGCAGTCCTGAAAGTCCAAAAGCAGACCTATGTTTCTAAACCCTATGCCTTCTCTTTTGAAAATTCCGAAGCCGTGAATCACTTTGTACAACTGTTGAATGAGTGGCAGTTGAGACCGAGTTCACTGCTGTATTTTGATCCCAATTATCTGGCAACAACCCGGGAGATTGAAAAGACTAAATTGAATTCAGAATTGCCAGAGGCCATAGAGTCAGGCGATGCGGTGAGAATAGCCCGTATCCGGCAGGATCTGGATACAGTCGAGAAATTCGCTGCTTTGAAAAATGTAATGGTCCTGGAATTTGACAGCAAAGAAAATTATCAGAAGGCTCTCAAATATCCATTGTTCACCTTCAGTTCTGAACGCCGCCGCTACCGGGACCTTCTCTTCACCTCTCTGCCCACCACGGTCGCTCATAAATTATGGGAACATCGCTATCAGCCAGTGGAAATGAAACCGCAGGGTCCATCCATGCTGGTGAGTGAGGTAATTCTGCCGCTGGAAAAATTTCCCCAATATCTGGATTTCATTCAGTCCGCCATCACCTCCTGGACCGGAAATCCGGTCAAAACGGAAGGCCATGTGTTGAATGAAAAAGAGATCCTGCTGCAAACCATCATTCTGGCAGATACTCAGACTTTCCGCCATAAATTATATCTGGGCCTGGTACCGTTCATGACCCAGACCGCGGTATTTTTCGGCGGTCATCCCTATGGCTTTGGGATCTGGAACCTGCCATTTCTGAAAGGAGCGGCCAATAACGGCCAGGCTGATAAGCTTCTGCAGCTGATCAATCTGAAAAATCAAATCGATCCCAATGCCTTGATCAATCAGGGTAAATTCATTAACACCAGCGGCCGGAAACTGTCACTGCGGGCTTTCAAGGAATTTACCCCGGCTTTATTATCCCGCGGGGTGAGACTCCTGTATGCCGGCAA
>MESS01000096.1:811-1726 GCA_001771055.1 Caldithrix sp. RBG_13_44_9 | reverse complement strand
CAGTAAGCTGGTATTGCCCAAAGTTGTCCCTCCCCGCTTGCAGGCTGAACGACATCCCTTTCTGGAACTCACTGTGGCGTGTGCTGAATGCGACAGTTGCGAGCGGGTCTGTCCCACCAGTGATGTATTCGGTTTGTTAGGAATCGCTACTCCCATCAGCCGTCGCAAGACGGCTAATCGTCTGGCCCGGGGGGAGAAGATATCGCAGGAAGAAGCCCTCGGTTTTCTGGTTTGTACCCGTTGCGATAATTGTACCCGGATCTGTCCTACCCATATTCCCTTGACCAAAATGTTTGATCTGGTGGAGCAGGATACCAGGTTCCAGCTTTCCCTGGGATTGGATATCGATCAGAAAAATGAGTTTATTGAGCGAGCCTGGGAAATTATGAAGGAAAGCCCGCTCTATGTTGAGCATACCAAAGCGGAGCTCAAAGAAGAACGTTCGCATCTGGAGCACGGTCTGGAGATCCTTTATCTCCGTGGATTTTCCTACGCCCGGCTGTTCATTGATCCGGAAACCTGCATTCGCTGCGGGATGTGCGCCCATGAAAATGCCTGTACCTATGGTGCCCGGCAGGGCAATCCCCGGCAGATCCCGGAGTTGCTCGATCAGAACTGTGCACTCTGCAATGCCTGTATTAACTATTGTCCGCAGAACAAAGCGATCCAGATTGAACGGAAATACACTGATAAATTGATCGAAAATGCAGTGGATCTGGATGAGAAAAAATTCTGGGAAAACCGCAAAAAATTCCTCAAGGATACCACCATTATCCAGCGCTCTCCTGAATTAACTGAAATGGCAGATATCTATGTCACTGAAGATATCCTGATGGAGATCGATAAAGAAGCCTCCACCGGCCAGATCCCGGTTTCCGGTATGGGACAGGGCGACCGTCACATGAGCATTGGTTT
>MESS01000096.1:464-775 GCA_001771055.1 Caldithrix sp. RBG_13_44_9 | reverse complement strand
ACCCGCTCAGAACCGGCTGCATGAAGGTGATCCGGATGAAGAATTGTCTGTGAAATTAGGTAAGCGCCATCGATACTGCCGGTTTGATCAGGAAGGGAATCTCCATAATCCTCCGTATCCCACAGTCAGGTTAAAAACACCGATTCTCTATGATTCGATCCCGCTGGACAGCAATGGTTTAGTAGAACTGGCTTTCATTAAAGTTGCCGAGAAACAGCAGACGCTGGTATTCATGGAATCAAACCGCTTCCTGGAGTATTATCAGTATTTCCGCGAGGTTGGAAAATACCGGAATATTCCCCAGGTCATTG
>MESS01000096.1:0-457 GCA_001771055.1 Caldithrix sp. RBG_13_44_9 | reverse complement strand
GATTGATCAGGAAATTATCGATCACCTGCAGGTTCATCCCCGCATCAGCCGGGAACTGCTGACTGATCTGTGGCAGATGCCGATGTTTGAGGTCGAATACCACCCGGAGATCGATCGTACCATAAAATTTATTGTTGACTCAGTTGCTTCGTTGAATGGCAAATCCGCTCTGATCTGTGGTTACCTGGAAGTGTCGGAGCATGACATTATCGGCGGAATGGAAATCATGCCGCAGGTGCAGGAAAAAATTGAAAAATTGATTGCCGCCGGAGTTGATGTCCTGCATGTTCATGGGTTGAGAAATAAAGACCACTATTTTGTCACCTCGCAGGCAGTGCGGGCGGTGCACCATTTTCTGTTAACCAGCGGCCGCCGGCATCTGGTATCCATTATCGCTTCCGGCGGGATCCGGTTAGCATCAGACAGCCAGAAAACTGTACAACGGGGTGCCGAAGCC
>MESS01000095.1:14485-23611 GCA_001771055.1 Caldithrix sp. RBG_13_44_9 | reverse complement strand
AGATGGACCACCCTTTTTATTTTAATAAATTCAGATAGCTGAAGACTTATTGGCGTTTAAAGGCAATACTTATGATTTCCCGAAAGGTTGGATTTTTCCCATAGAGCAGACTGCCTACTTTAAACAACCGGCCGGCCAGTACGATACCCAGCAGAATAGAAATGATCATGATGCCTACCGAGATATAATAATCCTCCACCGGTGGGCTACCCAGCGGGATACGCAGAATCATGAAGGTGGGAGTAAGCGGGGGAATAAAAGACAAAATGCGCACCAGCAGAGAATTGGGGGAATCCAGAACCAGGACCGCCAGAACGATGGGAAAAATGGAAAGCAACCGCATGAATTGATTGAGGTGGTGAGCGTCTTCCTCATGGGAGAAAAGTGAACCGATCCCCACAAAGATTGAGGCAAAATATAAATATCCTAAAACAAAATAGAGCAGGAATAATCCGGCATTGCCGAAAGTAAGAAAGGTGATCTCACTGGTATTTAAAATATTCAGACTGGCCAGGATCAGGGTGAGGCCAAACCAGATGAGGATCTGAAATATACCCAGCAGGCCCAATCCAATAATTTTCCCGGCCACCAGCTGAGTATAACTTACCGAGGAGAGCAGCAGCTCAATAACCCGATTGCTTTTTTCTTTCAAGACTCCGCTGAATAAAAATCCGCTGGAGGTAAAAATACTGATGAAGAGGAACAGTACAATGATTATCGGACCCAGGTAGTTGATCAAAAAATTGAATTCCTGTTTATCCTCCCCCTGCATCTGAATTTCGCGAAAAACCAGCGGCTCCAGCCATTCCCGAATTTTGTCCACCCGCAATCCCTCTTCTTTCAGTCGCTGTTCCACCACCACTACCTGGACGGCTTGTTTAACCGGATCAATCTGCAGGAAATTAGATGGCAACAGCGAATGAAATTCAATGATTCCCTCTGAAAAATTGATCTGGTCAATCAATAGATAGCCTTCCATTTTTGAAGACTGCAATAAACCATCGGCATACCGGATGGTTTCAATACGCCACAAGGAATCGGTTTCCTGCTTATTTCGCCGGTAATCCAGCTCTGCCAGATCGCGGGTTTCACGAATTTGCAGGAGTTCGTCATAGGTAACCTTTAGTTCCTGCTCGCGGCTGGTACCGGCTGGTTTCTGGAAAACAAATTTTCGCCGTTCTTTAATGCGGTTGTAGTTATTATCCAGACTGTCCAGTTGTAATTTTAATCGTCTGGTCAGGTTAAATCGATTTTTCATCGAGACGCTGGTATCCGTACGGATTGTTATCAATTGAATAAAGGATTGCAGGGGGGAGTCTGCATTTAATTCAGTAAAGCGCTGGCGGATATTGCGGCAAATCCCGGTGGTATCAAACTCCATACAGCCGATTATTTTTAATCGATTGATGGAAGAATCCTCTATATAAAGGGTAGGGATCAACATCACGGCTGCAAACACCAGCGGGGAAATAAAAGTTGACAACAGGAAGCTGCGTGATTTGAAGTGCCGGATAAATTCCCACCAGGTGATGACGAAAAACTGCCTCATCATTGAGCACCTTTAATGGTTTGCATAAAAATATCATGCAAGCTGGGTTTGTGAACTTCCAGCCGGGATACATCGACCTTCTGGATAATCTTTTGCATGATCTCTTTCACCTGAGCATTTTTATCCAGTAAGAGATAGAGCGCTGAATCCCGAAGCTCCATTTTGCGAATGCCCGCTATCCCTTTCAGAAGACCCGGATCCTGTTTGGTTTCCACCACCATCATATTCTGATCATAACTTTTTTGAATTTGCGGTAAGGTGCCCTGCAGAACCACTTTCCCATGATCGATCAAAACGAAATAGTCACAGAGGTTTTCGGCCTCCAGTAACTGATGAGTGGAAAGCAAGATGGTTTTCCCTTCATCCCGTAATTGTAAAATTTTTGCTCTGATAATCTGTTGGTTAATTGGATCCAATCCGGCCATCGGTTCATCCATGATCAGGATATCCGGGTTGTGGATCAGGCAAACCAAAAACTGCAGTTTCTGCTGGGTTCCCTTGGAGAGATGACCTATTGGTTCTTCTACATAGTCGATCATCTTGAAGGCATCCAGTAAACGGATTGCTTCAATGTGACTCTTGCGTTTTGGTAAATTTTTTAACCGTCCAAAATACCAGATCACATCCATTACCTGGAATTTCTGATACAAACCGCGTTCCTCCGGCAGATAACCGATCCGGTTGCGGATCTGGCGGTTTATAGGCTGGCCATCAAAGATAATCTGCCCGCTATCTGGTTTCAAAATATCCAGGATCATACGGATGGTGGTGGTTTTCCCGGCTCCGTTTGGACCTAAGAGTCCAACCACTTTCCCTGGTTCTACATTAAAGGAGATCCGATCTGCTACCGTTAATTCCTTAAAGATTTTACTGATTTCTTGAATCTGAATATTCATTTACAGCATTTTTCCCGATTTGGAACTTCGTCATGCTCCGGACTTATCAGAAATATATTCTAAATACCTGAAACTGCAGATTCTATCATAACCGTTAATAATATAAAGCAGAGAGAGCTTATTTTACCACTCTTTCTGAAATGAAGCGTACCCGGCCGGAGGTGGCTGTGATCAGTTCCTGCCGGAATGGTTCCATTTTCGACGGGAGAATTTCGATCTCCGCCTGCATCCCGGAAGCATCCGCATCTTCTTTGATTTTTCCCCTGAAACGCTGGACAGTATGTTGAACTTTGTTAATTAATTCGAAAGGGAAGTGGATATAGACTTTTTCAAAATTGTAATGCTGGCAGATGGTGGATTGTCTGATGACTGCCTCGGCACATTCGTTATAGGCCCGGATTAAACCACCGGTTCCTAACTTGATCCCTCCAAAGTAGCGGGTGACTACCAGTACTACCTTAGAGAGTTCATATTTGTCCAGCATGGAGAGAATCGGTCTTCCAGCAGTACCTGCCGGTTCTCCATCATCCGAAGTACGGAAAACCGATTCGTCCATGCGGAAGGCGAAGCAATGGTGGGCAGCATCGTGATACTGGCGGCGGACCTGCTGGATAAATTCCTCTGCAGCAGTTCTATCATTGGCCAACGCGATGTTGCCGATAAAAAGAGATTTTTTCACCCGACATTCGGCCGTCTCGGTTTTCTCGACCGTGCGGTATTCATCAGACTTAATGATCGTTCCTTTCAGGTAACGGAAAAAAATATAAAAATTCTACCTTATTTTGTCAAGAGTTTAAGTTCTGACTTATAGCAGCAAGCTTTATCATCATCCAGCAAGATCTTTTGCCTTTTAAGTTGGAAATTCGGATAATATTTATCTCTCTCCCCACTTAACAGATCATGGAAAAATCTTTCTTCCTGATTAACCCGGCAAACTTGAATATTTTAAGTTAATAGAGAAACAGAAATATTTTCCATGGCAAACCTACCGGATATTTTATTATTATTTCGGAGTATTCTTGAGAAGCCATGATTCTGGAAGAATTTAATACATTGTGTCGGAAAGATCAATTTCCTGCAGGCCTTAGCCGCCTGCTGGAAGCGTTATGGTACGATGCCAGAGGAGATTGGCATACCGCCCATCGTATCGTGCAGGAAATTCCCGAACAAGACTGTTCCTGGATTCATGCTTATTTGCATCGCCAGGAAGGCGACCTGGCCAATGCGGTTTATTGGTACAGCCGGGCCGGGAGGAGCAAACCGGATATTGCAGTGCAGGATGAATGGAATCAAATTGTTTCAGCTTTGTTGCTTAAATTCTCGAAATGACACCATAATCATAAAAAGTACCGGTATGAATAAAAAGTCCAGAAAATCCCCAAAAACCACCAGCGATCTTGATTTCTTTCTTCCCTGTCTCCAGATAGGAAAATTACTGACTTCCACCCTGGATCTTAATGAGATCCTCTCTTTGATCATGAACAAGATCAGTCTGATTGCTGAGGCGGATAATTGGTCCTTGCTGTTGCTGGATGAAAAGCAACAGGAACTGCGATTCGAAGTGGTGGTAGGGATTGACAAAAAGCTGGTGCAGGATATCCGTATTCCCCTGGGAAGGGGAATTGCCGGTGAAGTAGCTAAAAGCGGAAACCCGATTTATATTGACGATGCTGAAGATGACCCCCGGATTTTCCGGGAAGTGGATCACCGAACCGGCTTCATCACCCGCTCCATCATCTGCATTCCCCTGCAGACCCACGGCCAGATTCTGGGTGTCATTGAGATGGTAAATCTGGCAAATCCGGGCGCTTTCATCGAGAAAAAACTGCCGCTGCTGGCTATCCTGGCTGATTACGCCGCCATTGCGATAGAAAATTCCCAGTATACCGCAAAAATTCAATCACTGAGCATTACCGACGAATACACCGGTCTATACAATGCGCGTTACATGCATCAAATCCTCCCGGAACTCCTGAAGCACTCACAAAAAAAGGGTAAACCGCTCAGTCTGGCTTTTGTGGATATTGATAATTTTAAAAGTGTGGTGGATACGCACGGACATCTGGCCGGATCTCGGGTGTTGAAAGAAATCGGTCAGGTGATAAACCGCTGTCTCACAAAAGAAGATATCGTGACAAAATATGGCGGCGACGAATTTGTAATCATCATGCCGGGACGGGACAAGCGACAGGCCGGGAAGCTGGCCGAAACTATCCTGGCGAACATCCGTGATATCAATTATTTAAATGAGGAGAAAAATCCAGTGCAGATTACGGCCAGTTTTGGACTGGCTACTTATCCGGGTGATGCGAATTCAGTCAAAGATTTACTTCTGAAAGCGGATGCAGCCATGTATGATATCAAGAGATCCACCAAGAATGCGGTTGGCGGTGTGAATGAACCTGATGAGATGAATGGGAACTAAAAATCGCATTTTAATTTTATTCATTGAGAACTGAGATGCAACAAATGGATAACTATAAATTTTATCCTCTCACTCCGGAGCGCTGGAATGATTTCGAAGAACTGTTTGGCAAGCGGGGAGCCTGCGGTGGATGCTGGTGTATGTGGTGGAGACTCAAGCGCGCAGATTTCAATCGCCAAAAGGATGAAGGAAACCGCCGGGCAATGAGAAGGTTAATTGATTCTGGGAAAATTCCTGGAATTTTAGCCTATGACCGGGGCAAAGCGGTTGGCTGGTGTTCAGTAGGCAGGCGGGAAGATTTCACCGCTCTGGAAAAGTCACGCATACTCAAACCGATAGACGATGAACCAGTCTGGTCTATTGTCTGTTTTTTCATTTCCAAAGAGTACCGCAAGACCGGCCTGAGCACCCGGCTCATCACCGCAGTGTTAGAGTTTGTGAAAACTCAGGGTGGTAAAATCGTAGAGGGTTATCCCATCGAACCCAAAAAGGAAAATGTACCGACAGTCTTTGCCTGGACCGGCTTTGCCTCTGCTTTCCGAAAGGCCGGATTCAGGGAGGTGGTGCGAAGATCGGAAACCCGGCCAGTTATGAGGTTTTATTTTAATAAAACTTTTAATGGAACGCGGACAACGCAGATTTAACGGATAAACACAGATAACTTTTTTATTGCTCTAATTGAAAAATCAGCGTAAATCCGCGAATTTCAGCGTCATCCGTGTTCTATTATATAAAGGAGATTGTCTAATGAGTGCAACCAAGATAAAGAATGGAGAGATCAGAACTATCCAGCCTTCTGCAGAAATAATGACCAAACAGGGATTGCCTTATTGGGTGGGAGTGAGTGGAAGAACCGCCGGTTCACAAAAAATTTCAATGAGCCTGGTCATTATTCCGCCGGGTGGTTCTACCCATCCACATTACCACCGGGGATATGAGACGGCCATTTATATTCTGGAAGGACGGGCGGAAACCCTCTACGGAGAAGATCTGAAGCAATCTGTGGTTAATAAAGCTGGTGATTTCTTGTATATTCCCGCTGGCTTGCCCCATCAACCGGTCAATCTAAGTGAGACTGAACCGGTTAAGGCCATTATTGCCCGCAGTGATGCGAACGAACAAGAAAGTGTAGTATTATATCCTGTCCGCTAATAGGTTATTAAAAGTTATTCTACCGTTGATGGCTGTTAAAGTCAGGTTGATAAAATGATAGCCGACTTAGCTTCAAAACCAATTCTTTTTAAAATTCCGTCAGTTTAAACTGGGTTTCCTTCTGTAGTTCTTCCAGATATTGAAAATACACATCACGGCGCTTGGTTTGTTCGAATTTTTGTTCCAGCTCCGGCCTTACTTCATCCAATGGCCGGGTTTCTTTACTGCGACTCTCCACTTTCAGAATATGATAACCATAGGTAGTCTCAACGATGTCACTTATTTCTCCCACCGGCACTGAAAAGGCCGCTTCATCAAATGGTTTTACCATATCACCGCGGCCGAAATTTTCGTACAATCCGCCCTTGGTTTTTGATCCAGGGTCTTCTGAAAATTCCATCGCTAATTTTGCAAAGTCTTCGCCGCTTTGGGCCCGTTTCAGAATTCCTTCCATTTTATTATGGATAGCTGCTTTCTCAGACTCGCTTTTACCCTGGGTCTGCATCAAAATATGCCGGACGGTGGCGGTTTTGTCACTGTTGTAAGCCTGCAGGATCTCTTCCTCGGTAGGTTTCACTCTCTCGCTTAACACCTGATTTAAAAATTGCTCAATGATAACTGATTCTTTGATCTGCTGTTCGACAAATTCGATACCAACACCATTCTTGGTAAGGATCTCGACAAACTTTTCCCGGCTGCCATGCCGGCGATACTGCATCTGCATAATGCTGTCGAACTTGGCCGGAGGCAATTCTATTTTTGCTTTCTCGGCGGCTACCAACAGTAGTTTTTTATCTGAATATTCTTTAGCGCTATTTTTCAATACTTCTTTAAGTTTCAGTGAATCCAGAGAGTAAAAACGGGTTACTCCTTTTCCCATATTTGAAAAAATATTCTTCAACACCTCTCCCGTTGTTACCCGGAAATCCTTGGAGGTTGCCACTACATTATTCTGATCAGGGTTAAAATAAGGAACTTTCTCCGAAATCTTTTGTGCAAATTCATATTCCGGGGTGCCTTTCTCTAATTTGGTGGTATCACGGCTGCAAACGAGAAGCAATAAACCCAGAGCAAGTAAAACTACATATTTTGTTTTCATTAAATCTCCTTTCTGGACAATTAAATCCTGCAAATGTAAATAATTAAAACAGTTTTTCATAAGACTTTTATTCTTTTAATGGAAAGAAATCTTCTATTATAAACGAAGAATCATCAATGGGGCAAACCAGGTGCTCTCGACCCCTTTTGTTCTCAACTGCACCACCGGACACTTTTTTCGACATGGTCGGGATACCATTTAACAGGAGTGAATCAGGGACAATACCTGGTTGTAAGTTACACTTGATTCAGTCACAAAAATTGGCGATCTTGTGCCTTAAATTTCGGTGAAACCACATGCAAAAATCCGGCTATTTCTCATTTTTTCTGCTTGTAATCCTTTCCTGCCAGGGTTCCAATCAACATACTCTGCTGGAAATACAGCAAATGGAATACCTGCGGCAGGCAGACGGAACAAAATTCATACCCTGGTTGAACAGCAAAGATCAGAAAATCCGCGAAAAAGCCGTGGAATCACTGGGACGGATCCAGGACACCAGTACCATCTCCTGGGTGGCAAACCGGATGGTGGATCAGCATGATTCCGTACGGAATAAAGCAGCCTTCGCTCTAGGTCAATTCTTTTCGGTAAAAGCAGAGGAACCGCTGATTTCTATTCTTCCCTACGAAAAGAATCCACAGATCCGCAGTAAAATGATCGAGGCTCTGGGAAAAACAGGCAGCGATAAATCAGCTGTTCTTATCCGCAACGCTATTGAAAGTAATGAGCGGGAGCTGGAACGGTCCGGGGCAATTGGATTTGGGATCATGGCTTACCGGGGATATCCCCTCCACAGCATTGCCAGCAGTTTGAGTACGCTTTTATCCACCACCCCCGATCCGGGCGTGAGATGGCGCAGCGCTTATGGACTGTACCGCAGTGCCTCCTTCTCTGAATTCAATGAACTGATCAAATCTCTTCCCTCCAACGACGCCATGACCAGATTCTTTTCGCTCAAAGCGCAGGCGACTATCATTAACTACCTCAAATCCTCCCAGGCAGAAAAACATCGTGGAAATGAATTGCTGCAGAAGACCTCTGCAATCATACAATCCGCGGACTATCTGAATACCTTACGGCAAGCCCTGCAGGATTCCTGCTGGTTTGTAAGGGTTGTCGCTCTGCAGGTTTGTGAAATTCTGGTTCCAGTCCAATTATTTCCAGAAATCCAGGCGGGCTGTGCGGACGAAAACGAACAGGTCAGGACCGTTGCCATTCAGACCATTGCCAGTTTTAAAGGTTCTGAGTCTGTGAACTTTCTGTCCGACCTTTTCAATAAAAGCAATGACTGGCGAGAAAAAGGGCTGGCTTTACTTCAGCTCTCGCAGCTCCGTCCCCATTCTTCCCTGAAGTTAATTAAAAATTCTCTCAACACCGACAAATGGCCCGAGAACTATTATAGCATTAAGGCACTGGAGCAAATCGAAAATGAGGAATCTACCCGGATATTACAGGATCTGCTGCAGACAGACGAAAAGGCCCAGCTAACAATGGTGCTGGAATCACTGGTTAACCGCAGCGGAGTTCCCGTTTCCGTTTTGTTAGATAAGCTGAGTTTAAACGATCCGGTGGTTACTACCATTGTGTCCGGCAAACTGGCCTTAATCAAAGATCATTCTTTTGTGCAGCCGTTGTTGGAAGCTTATGAACATTTTAATGCTCCCCGGGATGTGGAGACCATGCTGGCTATTTTGGCAGCGCTGGACAGTATCCCGGATCCTCAAGCTAAAGCGTTGCTGGAAAAGGAAGCAGGCAGCCCATATACTCCAGTCCGGAAAGCTTCCCTGTCTGCTCTTTCCAGATTACATCCAGATACCAGTATCATTCCTGCTGCAGCCGACCAACCACTAACCCGTCAGGATTTTCTGCTGGTTCAGAATATTCTGAATCCCAGGATCAGATTCTATACCAGCAAAGGTGAATTTGAGATCATCCTCTATCCCCAAAAAGCCCCGGCTACAGCATCTAATTTTATCGAGCTGGTGACCGCCGGTTTTTATAATGG
>MESS01000095.1:12109-14474 GCA_001771055.1 Caldithrix sp. RBG_13_44_9 | reverse complement strand
ACCGGGTGGTGCCGGGCTTCGTCATACAGGCCGGCGATCCGCGAGGAGACGGCTGGGGCGGACCAGGTTATTCCATCCCCTGTGAATATAATGATATTTTCTATGAGAGAGGAGTAGTGGGAATGGCCCATGCCGGCAAGGATACCGGGGGAAGCCAGTTCTTTATCACCCATACTCCCCAACCGCATCTCAACGGCCGGCACACGGCTTTCGGGAGGGTCATCTCTGGTCTGGAAGTAACTGACCGGATCGAAATATATGATCAGATCATCCGGGCTGAGCTCGTTAACTAGAATTTCGATAAAAAATCTTTATCCGTTCTCTGTTGTAAATATGATTCTAACTCTTAACCTCAGGAGGTGCTATGAACAGGTTCATGATGTTGTTTATTATTACGGGCATGCTTTTTATTATTCCGTCGGCCATTTTTTCACAGGAGATTCCAATCCTGCTGGCAATGGGGGATCAGGCTTACAGCGCATTTGACAACAAATCTGCCCTGGAGTATTATTCAAAGGTTTTGGGACAGGATTCTTCCAACTATGAGGCTTTATGGAAAACCTCAAGGGCTTACGTTGATGTGGGGGAAACCCTGCAGGATAAGGGGCAGAGAAAGGCTTATTACAAAAATGCAGAGAAGGCAGCGGTAAAGGCCACCGAAGTTAATCCCGAAGGGTCTAAAGGTTTTCTTTTTCTGAGTGTCGCTATCGGCCGGGTAGCGCTGGATGCCGGTAAAAAGGAACAGGTTCAGCTGTCAAAGGATGTGAAGGCGGCGGTGGATAAATCGCTGTCATTGGATCCGAATGATGATATTGCCTGGCACGTACTGGGTCGCTGGCACCGCAAGATGGCCACTCTCAACTGGGTACAGAAGAATTTTGCCAATATTTTTTTGGGAGGAGTTCCCAAAGAAGCATCGGTGGAATCCTCTGCCGAGTGTTTTCAAAAAGCCATTGAGCTGAATCCAGGTCATATCAATCACCATCTTGAACTGGGATTGACCTACGAAGAACTGAAGATGAAAGATAAGGCTATTGCTGCGTACCAACAGGTTCTTGAACTCCCCAAGAAAGACGCTGATGATGATGAGTATAAAAAACAGGCCGAAGAACGATTGAAAGAGTTGAAATAACTTTTTTATCATTGAAGCATGAAAGTCATTCTTTCCGGATTCAATCTTGATATCGAGACCATTAAGGAACTTAAGGCGTTCATCCAGCAGGTAGCAGAACGGCTGGATGAACCCTTTTTTAATTCAATAGATCCCAAAAATAAAAAACATACCATGCAGTCCCTGCAACAGGAAGCTGTCAAATTATGGAAGCGGGACAACCTGACGCCGGAGACGCTGTCAGCCGCCTATGCCAGGATCAGCCGTAATCCCAAGCTGGTGAACGAATTGCGGGAGATTGCCCGGCAGGAAGTTGATCTGGCCAGGAAATCCAATCAAAACATTATTTTCGGTTTGGGACATGGTTCGGTGGCAGAACATGCCGTCTTTAATTTTGATATCCTGGGCGTTTCCCGTTATGCGGTGGAGACCGTTGAACATTTTCGTCTGGCTTCGTACACCGAAAAATCTCAGAGATATATTCTATTCGAAGATGATTTTGTTATTCCGGAAGAGATCAAGGGGACTCCACTGGAAAAGGAGTATCTTGCACTTATTAAAGAGCAAAATCTAACCTATAACCAATTGTATGACACTTTAAAACCTTATTTTTTTGCGAAATTCAAAGATCTGGCCGTCGAGCAAAAGCAGCAGCGCATGCTGGATGGCCTGGCAAAGGAAGATGCCCGTTACGTGATATCGCTGGCCACCCAAACCCAGTTGGGAATGACGGTAAATGCCCGGACTCTGGAAAATATGATCGTTAAAAGTCTCGGTCATTCTCTGGCGGAAGTACGGGAATACGGTCAAAGATTATTCAATGAGGTCAGAGAATTAACTCCCTCTATTATCAAGTATACCAAACCTACCACCTATCTTAAAGAAAAAGATTGCGATTTGAAAGATTTTCTCTCTGCTCTTCCAGTTGAATCAAAACCGGGATCATTATTACAGAAGGATGTTTCCCTGGTCGATTTCCCGGCAGAGGCAGATGATAAAATCTTAGCCACAATACTTTTTCGTATGGGAGATTCGGGATATAAGAAATCTATTAAGACGATAAAAAGTTTAAGTCCGGAACAAAAGATCAACTTTTATAAAAAAGTTTTTTTTAACATCAATTCCTGGGACGGTGTCTTGAGAGAGTTTGAATTTGTGCATCTGACATTTGAAATGGTCATCAGTGCCTCAGCTTTTGGTCAGCTCAAACGTCATCGAATGGCAAATATAATTTCCCAGAGATATAATCCGGAA
>MESS01000095.1:11785-12080 GCA_001771055.1 Caldithrix sp. RBG_13_44_9 | reverse complement strand
AGAAACCGGACAGGAAATTATTTTAAAAAGAATGATCGATAAAACCAATCTGCTTTATTGGAAAATAGAAAAATTATCATCTCCAGCCGCTTCTTATATATTGACGAATTCTCATCGACGAAGGGTTTTATTTAAAATAAATTTGCGTGAGTTATATCATTTTTCCAGATTACGTGAGGACACTCATGCCCAATGGGACATTCGTCAAATAGCCCAAAAAATGACTTCCGAAATACGTGAGAAAATGCCCTTGGCCAGTATGCTGATTGGTGGGAAAGATAAGTTTTCAGAAACA